>NZ_JRKC01000068.1:0-52564 GCF_000800925.1 Microbacterium sp. ZOR0019
CACGCAGGTCGTGATCGCGGCGGGTGGACTCCACGCCATCATCACGGAGCGTCGCAAGCCGTTCCATCACCTCTCCGACTTCCGGATGCTGGGCCTCGAGCCGACGACCGCGGACATCGTGGTGGTGAAGATCGGCTATCTCGAACCCGAGCTGTACGAACTCGCCGCGGGCTGGACTCTCGCGTTGACTCCCGGAGGTGTCGACCAGGACCTCCTCCGTCTCGGTCACCACCGTCTACGCCCCGGTGTCTACCCCTTCGACCCCGACGGAAACCCCGACCTGAAAGCCGTGGTCGTCCGCCGCGGCGTCGCAGAGGAGCCGACCGCATGATGAACTTCGAGAAGCGCACCGGGCCGGACCTCGGCGCGGATGCTCCGACGTACCCGACGCAGAGCGTGCCCGACTGGTACCGCGACGCGAAGCTCGGCATCTTCGTGCACTGGGGGCTCTACTCGGTGCCGGCGTGGGCCGTGCAGCACGGCGAGGGCGTGAACATCCCGACCGAGGACGCGTACGCCTGGCATCAGTATGCCGAGTGGTACGGCAACACCGTGCGGATCGCGGGGAGTCCGACCTGGGAGCGTCATCAGCAGCTGTTCGGGCCGGGGACCTCCTACGAGGACCTCGCCGATCGGTGGGACGCCGAGGCGTTCGACGCGGATGCCTTCGTCGGCGAGCTCGTCGGCGCAGGGGCCAGGTACATCATCCCGACCACGAAGCACCACGAGGGCTTCTGTCTGTGGGGCACCGAGACCACCGGCTTCAACGCGGTCGCACGCGGGCCGCGCCGTGACCTGATCTCCGAGTTCCACGATGCCACCCGGCGCGCGGGCGCGAAGTTCGGCGTGTACTACTCGGGCGCGCTCGACTGGCATGTGAGCGACTTCCCGCCGATCGAGTCCGACACCGATCTGTTCCGTTTCCGCCGCAACGACGCCCATTTCGCGCGGTACTCGGCAGCTCAGCTCGAGGAGTTGGTCACGCGCTTCTCACCCGACGTGCTGTGGAACGACATCGAGTGGCCCGACGGCGGCAAGGGGCGCGACGAGTATGCGGTCGCCGCGCTGCTGGAGCGATACTTCGAGGCCGTTCCGGATGGCGTCGTCAACGACCGGTGGGGTGTGCCGTATCACGGCTTCCTCACGCGGGAGTACACGGACATCCCGGAGATCATCCCGGAGCCGTGGGAGTCGACTCGAGGCCTGGGCTACTCCTTCGGCTTCAACCAGGCGGAGGATGAGCGTCATTCGCTGTCGGGAGCCGCCTTGATCCGGCTGCTCGTCGACGTCGTCGCCAAGAACGGCAACCTGCTGATCAACGTGGGTCCCGCGGCCGACGGATCGATCCCGGAACTTCAGCGGCGCGCGATGCGCGAGCTGGGCGCGTGGCTCGAGACGAACGGCGAGGCGATCTACGGCACCCGTCCGTGGGTTCGAATGGGCGAGCGGACCGGAGCGCCGCGGCGGTACACGACCACGGGCGCGACCGTGCATGTGCATGCGCTCGACCCGAGCGTCGGCACGCTGGAGCTGCCTGCGGAGCTCCTGGGCTCCGACCTGCGTTGGGCCGACGGTTCCGTCGCCGAGCGATCCACGGACGACCGCACGGTCGCTGTGATCCCGGCCGGTCTGCGCGAGGAAGCTGTCGCCGTCCTGTCCGCTGGCTGAGACGGACCGGATCGCGACCACGCGAGGGCCCTCCCGATGTCGATTCGGGAGGGCCCTCGCTGTGTGCACCGGGTGTCAGGGCCGGGTGAGCTCCTCGAGGACTTCGATCACGTGGCGGTACGGCCGGCCGGTGGCGCGCGTCATCCCGATCTCGCAGGTGCGGTTCGCCGACACGAACGCGTCGAAGTCGCCGCGCGTGCTCTCGGCTTCGGCGATCTCCGCGGACTCCTGGGCGGTCGCGCTGGCCGTGAGCTCCGGGTGCAGCATGCCGCGGTCGCCCGCGAAGGCGCAGCAGCCCCATCCCTCGGGGACGAACACGTCGTCGGCGACGGCCGCGGCGATCGCGGTCAGTGCTCCGGTCGCGCCGAGCGCGGTCGTGGAACAAGTCGGATGCACGGCCACCGTGGGGAGCTTGGCCGGCACCGAGACCTTCGGCAGCACCTCGCGTGCCACGAACGTCGTGGCGTCCTCGATCCGCAGGCCTGCGTAGCGCGGGTTCTTCGCGACCGACTGCGCGAGCATCACGTCCAGGCCCTCAGTGCACGACGCCGCGTCGCACACCACCGGAAGCTCCCCGTGCCTGCTGGCTTCCCACAGCGACTCCAGCACCCGGTCCGACATCAGGGCGTAACCGTCCAGGTGACCCTTCGACTTCCACGGTGTGCCGCAGCACAGGCCTCCGTTCTCCTCCGGGATCACGACGGCGATTCCCGCACGGTCCAGCAGGGCGCGGAGTGCGTCTCGAGAGCCCTCGCCGTCGCCTTCCGCGCCGAACATCGTCCCGATGCAGGCACCGAAGAAGACGGCCTGCGCGTCGGCCGGGGACTCCGGGCGCGGCGGCTTCGAACCACCGTGCGGGAGCCCGCCGTCGTACAGAGGCACGGTGTCGGCACCGAGGACGGCGCGGCCGAGATGCGTCACCCCGCGCACGAGCGGCGCAGGGAGGGCATCGGCGACGGTGAGCGCGACTCCGCCGGCGCGCGTGACCGTGCCCCAGTGCTTGGCTGCGGTGCCCCATACCGCGCCTTCGACGGAGTGCGACTGCTCCGCTCGAAGCCGACGTACGAGATCACCGGTGTTGATGTCGACCGGGCAGGCCACGCCGCACATGCCGTCGACCGCGCAGGTCTGGACGCCGTCGTAGTCGTAGTCCTTCTGCAGATCGCGCAGCAGCTCGGTGTCGCCCTGCTCCTCGGCCCACGCCATGTCGCGGCGGATCACGATGCGCTGGCGTGGAGTGAGCGTGATGCTCTTGCTCGGGCAGGTCGGTTCGCAGTAGCCGCACTCGACGCAGCGGTCGACCTCGTTCTCGACCGTCGGCACCCGCTTGAGGTCGTGCAGGTACGAGTCAGGGTCATCGGAGAGGACGACTCCGGGATTCAGGATGCCGTCGGGGTCGAACAGCGCCTTGATCTCCCACATCATGTCGGTGAGCTCATCGCCGTATTGGCGACGCACGAACGGCGCCATGATGCGACCGGTGCCGTGTTCGGCCTTGAGCGATCCCTGCTGCGCCAGGACGAGTTCGACCAGGTCGTCCGTGAACCGCCGATAGCGCGCGACGCTGTCGGGGTCGTCGAACCGTTCGTTGAGGAGGAAGTGGACGTTGCCGTCCTTGGCGTGCCCGAAGATGACCGAGCCTTCGTAGCCGTGCTCGGCGAACAGCTCGATCAGGCGTTCGCAGGTGGCGAGGAGCCGGGGGACGGGTACCACGATGTCTTCCAGCAGCGCCGTCGTACCGGACGGGCGCGCACCGGCGACCGCGGTGTAGAGCCCCTTGCGCACATGCCACAGAGCGGCGCGCTCACTCGCATCCGTGGTGAGGCGTGGGGGCACGGCCAGCGGGAGCTGCTCGAAGTGCGACTGCGCCTTCGTGCTCGCCGCGGTGAGAGCGTCCGCGTCGGCGGCATGGACCTCGACCAGGAGAGCGGCGTGACCCTGGACCTCGATCTCGGCGATCGCAGAGGGGACATCGCTCAGTCCCTGAGCGACCCGCAGGGAGGCGGCGTCCAGGAGCTCGATGGTGGCCAGACCGAGCCGGGTCAGGTCGGGGAGCGCCGTCATCGCCGCCGAAAGCGTCTCGAACACGAGAAGTCCCGTCGCGATCGACGGTCGCACTTCGATCGTGCGGAATCGAGCCTCCGCGACGAACGCGAGCGTGCCCTCGGACCCGATGATGAGATGCTCCAGGATGCGCACCGGGTCGTCGAAGTCCAGCAGCGCGTTGAGCCCGTAGCCCATGGTGTTCTTCATCGAGAACTGCTGGCGGAGGAAGGCGACGTGCTCGGGGGCGGCGAGCAGGCGTGCTCTCAGGTCGAGCAGGCCCCTGACGATCTCGGGCTCCGCCGCGCGCAGCACCTCGCCCGCATCCGGGCGCCCGGTGTCGAGGATCGTCCCGCTCGGGAGCACGACGGTCATCGACTCGATCGTCTGATACGAGTTCTCGGTGATCCCGCAGGCCATTCCGCTGGAGTTGTTCGCGACGACTCCACCGATCGTGCACGCGATCTCGCTCGCGGGGTCGGGGCCGAGCTTGCGACGGTAGCGTGACAGGCGTGTGTTGACCTGACGTACGGTGGCACCCGGGCCCACCCGCACCGAGGCCCCGTCGTCCTCCACCCGGATGTCTCGGAAGTTGCTGCGCGTGTCGACGAGGATGTCGCCGCTCACGCTCTGCCCCGAGAGGCTGGTGCCTCCGGACCGGAACGTCATCGTGCGCTCGGCAGCGCGGACTGCTCCGAAGGCGCGTGCCACGCCCTCGGCGTCTGCAGGGGAGAGGACGGCATCCGGGATGAGCAGATAGTGGGACGCGTCGTGGGCTCGTGCGAAGCGGTCGATGGAGCGGGAATGGACCTGCGTCCGGGAACCCAGCAGTGCGGTGTCCAGGGGTTCGGCGAGGGTGGTCGGCACGGTGCTCCTCTGCTCCGTCGAAGGATTGTCAGACAAGTGTACCGATACGTGGATGCTTCGATAGGCTGACCCGCATGACCACCGCTTCGGACGCGACGCTGGGGATCGTCGGCGTCGTGGATGCCGTCACCGCTCAGTTGCGCGGCCGTATCCTCCGTGCCGAGATCCGTTCCGGGGATCCGATCACGGAAGCGGCTGTGTCGCAGTCCTTCGGCGTGGCCCGTCCCAGCGCGAAGGCGGCGATCGAGCAGCTCGTCGCGAGCGGACTCCTGGTGCGCACGGCGCATCGCAGCGCGCGCGTCGTCGGGATCGATTCTGCGACGGTGCGGGATGTCTATCGCACCAGGACGCGGCTCGAGAGCGCCGCCCTTCGCGACCTCGCGGTGACGCGGACGGTGCCACGCGCGGCTGTCGAGGCGAACGCGGAGCTCCTCGCGATGCCGCCGGGGCCGGACCCGGCGACCGTCGCGCCCGACCTGCGATTCCACACCGCTCTCATCGAGGCGCTCGACAGTGAACGCACCGCTCGGATGTACCGCAGCGTCCTCGACGAAGTGCGCTTGTGCATGGCGCAGGTGCAGGGTCGACGATTGCTCGACGCGGCGGCGATCGCGGCGCAGCACAGCGACATCCTGGCTGCGGTCGCCTCGGGAGACGGGGAGCGAGCAGCAGTCCTCCTCGACGCTCACCTGTCATCGGCCGAGGAGCGGCTGGTGGAGGCGCTCGACGCGGACTAGCGTCGCGCCCGTCGTCACTCCGCCGGCGCTTCCTCCACGACGATCGGCGCCTCGGAGGGATCGGTCCATTCCGGGGCGGGGAGCACGGTGTCGGTCTGGCCGGCCTGGATCGCGCGCAGTGCCTCGGTGATCTCCTCGTCGTTCTCGGGAACGGGGAGCCCGCACGCCCGCAGCTCGGACGTGAACTGGAGCGTCAGCCGGATCTTCCCCGCTTCGACCGCCTGCGCCGTCGTGCCTGTGCGGATCTCGCTCCCGGTCTGGATCGCCGACACCTCATCGCACACGTGGTACACCTTGCCGCCATCGACCCAGACGACCTCGTCCTTGCCGAGGAGCAGGATCACGGCGGACTGGTCGGCCGTGTACTGCTCGACGGACGGCGGATCGAAGTCGACGCCGATGAACACGGCCAGGGCTGCGAGAGCCACGCCGACGATGCCGGCCGTGGTCTTCTGTCCCTTGTCCATGTCCTTGTTCAGGAAGATCAGGATGACCAAGGGCAGGAACGCCACCACCGCGATGATCGCGCCGAGCTGGTTCTGCACGAAGAAGCGCGTCTTGTCGGACTTGCGTGCGGGGTCGAGGCGGTTCGCCTTCTTCCACAGCACCGATCCGGTGATGGACAGCGCCGCGATGACGACCAGCAGCACCAGCAGGGCGATGAACGCCCACTGCGGGAACGTCGCGGTGACGCCCTGTTCCTCCAACAGGCCGGTGTCGGGATCGCGGAGCAGAGTGCCGTCCTCGCCGACGAACTCGCGCTGGCGGAGGAGCCAGAAGATGCCGACGCCCTCGCCGATGATCGCGACCGCCCAGAGGACCGCGGCGATCCACCGGAGGCGTGTGGCCCTGGCCTTCGCTTCCGCAGTGGGAGTCCAGCCGGAGGGCGGCTCCGGAGTCGCGTTCGTCGCGGACGGTTCGATCCGCGCGTCGGTGTCGTCACTCTCGGCCACGGTGCTCCCTTTCCCCTCCGATGCCCGCCGTTCCGGCTCAAGGCAACCCTGAGCATAGTGGACCGGGTGTCCTACGCTAGAGGGCATGACTTCCGACTCCGACGACGCCCTCACCTGGGATGGCGACGAGGCTTCCGCGCCGAAGGATCCCGCGTTGCCCCCTGGGTGGAACGCCGTCGGGAAAGGCAGTCGCGACGTCGGCACGATCGAGGGGGACGGAACGATCACTCCCGCCCCGTCGGATGAACAGGCCGGCCTGAGCACGCCGATGCTGCTGATCCTCGGCATCGTCGGCGGCGTGTATCTCCTCTACACGGTCGGATGGATCGTCGGCGGGCTGCGTCTGCGGCCACTGGCGTCGTTCCTGGTCGCCGATGCGATGTTCCTGCCCTGGTTCGTCCTGGCGATCGCTGCGCCGGCGCTCTGGTTCCTCGCGAGCTGGGTGCTGACCAGGGGGAGGGCTGCGTGGATCCGCGTCGCCGTGCTGCTCGCAGGAGTCGTCCTGCTGGTTCCCTGGCCCTTCGTCACCGTGGGGGTGGTCGGATCATGAGCGCATCCCCGACCACGGAGCCGGTGTCCGCCGGTTCGCCGCGCTGGCTCGTCGGCCTGGTCGTCGGCCTGGCCGGACTGTTCTACGCATACGCGGTGTGGAACGCCGTCGCGCATCTGATCACGATGGCGCAGACGGGACTGACCGCCGGCGGGTGGGCGACCTTGCTCTTCGGCGTCGCGTTCCCCGCGATCGTCTTCGTCTTCGCGTACCTGATCGGCCGTCGTCGGCGGGTGGGGGAGCTCCTCCTCGTCTTCCTGGCCGGACTCGGTGTCGTCGCGGTGTTCTGGATGAGCCTGATCGCGCTCAGCCTGACGATGCCGAGCGCCTGAGTCCCGGGCGTCACACGGCACGGAGCGCCCCGAGCCCTCGGGTAGAGTTGACGCGATCGCGCCCCCATGGTGTGCGGCGCATCGGCCCCTCCCGCCTGCCGCGCTGCCCCGAAGGATCCACTGTGCCGAAGCCCGTCGTGCTCATCGCCGAAGTTCTCTCTCCCGCCACGATCGAGGCCCTCGGCCCCGACTTCGACGTCCGCGACGTCGACGGTACCGATCGCGAGGCGCTCTTCGCGGCACTCGCCGACGCTGACGCCGTGCTGGTGCGTTCGGCGACGCGCATCGACGAGGAGGCGCTGGCGCACGCGCCGAAGCTCAAGGTCGTGGCCCGTGCGGGCGTCGGTCTCGACAACGTCGACATCAAGGCAGCCACCGCAGCGGGCGTCATGGTCGTGAACGCGCCGACGTCCAACATCGTCTCCGCGGCGGAACTCACGGTCGGCCACATCCTGAGCCTCGCCCGCCGTATCCCCGCCGCACATGCCTCGCTCTCCGGCGGCGCGTGGAAGCGCAGCTCCTTCACCGGAGCCGAGCTGTTCGAGAAGACGGTCGGCATCGTCGGCCTCGGCCGGATCGGCGCCCTCGTCGCCGCGCGCCTCGCGGCCTTCGACATGCGTGTCGTCGCCTACGACCCCTACGTCACGTCCGCCCGCGCGCAGCAGCTCGGCGTGCAGCTCCTCTCCCTCGACGAGCTCGTGGCCGAGTCGGACTTCCTGACGATCCACATGCCGAAGACGCCGGAGACCACCGGCATGATCGGTGCCGCGCAGTTCCAGGCCATGAAGCCGACGGCGTTCGTGGTCAACGTCGCCCGCGGCGGACTGATCGATGAGGAAGCGCTCCACGCGGCGCTCGTCGCAGGAGAGATCGCCGGTGCCGGGCTCGATGTCTTCACGACCGAGCCTCCCGTGGAGGGCGGGACCGCGCGTCCGCTGCTCGACCTGCCCAACGTGGTCGTCACGCCGCACCTCGGCGCGAGCACCGAGGAGGCGCAGGAGAAGGCAGGCGTCTCGGTCGCCCGCTCGGTGCGTCTCGCCCTCGGCGGAGACCTGGTGCCGGACGCGGTGAACGTCGCGGGTGGCGTGATCGACCCGTACGTGCGCCCCGGCATCTCCTTGGTCGAGAAGCTCGGCCAGATCTTCGCCTCGCTGGCAACCTCGCCTCTCACGAGCCTCGACGTCGAGGTGCACGGCGAGCTCAACGACTACGACGTGAGCGTTCTCAAGCTCGCCGCGCTCAAGGGCGTGTTCACGAACATCGTGAGTGAGACCGTCTCGTACGTGAACGCCCCGCTCCTCGCCGAGCAGCGCGGGATCGCCGTGCGTCTGATCAAGGACGACGTGAGCGACGAGTACCGCAACGTCATCACGCTCGCGGGCGCACTGTCCGACGGGACCCAGCTGTCGGTCTCGGGAACGCTGACGGGGCCGAAGCAGACGGAGAAGCTGGTCGGGATCAACGATCACGCGCTCGAACTGCCGATCGAGCAGCACCACGTCGTGATGCTCTACACCGACCGCCCCGGCATCGTCGCGGTGTACGGGCAGAAGTTCGGCGAAGCAGGCATCAACATCGCCGGCATGCAGATCGCGCGTCAGGCGGCGGGCGCGCAGGCGCTCAGCGTGCTGACGCTCGACTCGCCGGTGTCGGAGGAGCTGCTCGAAGACGTGAGCGCCGCGATCGACGCCGACCTCTTCCGGCAGATCGAGATCACCGAGGTCTGATCACTCGACGCGACAGACGGGAGAGGGCGGGAGCGAGATGCTCCCGCCCTCTCCCGTCTGTCTGACCGTCAGGCCGTGGCTCGGAGCACCAGCGCGATCAGGTCCTTGAGCTCGTCGCTTCGGGGAACCAGGCGTTCGGGGCCGTGCACGTCGAGGGAGTTGTTGAAGTACAGGCCGTCGCTGACGAGCATCACGAGGTCGAGGCTCGCGTTGTCGCGCACGTGCGGACGGATCGTCTCAGCCCAACGTCGCCGTGTTTCGCGCAGCATGTCGGCCGCAGCGACCGAGCCGCCCTGCGCGAGCCTCGTCGTCGCGATCAGGACACGGTCGAGGGCGTCGTCTTCCATCACCGAGGTGCGCACGTAGTAGGCGACGGGCCCTTCCTCGGCTGCCGTCATCCGCTCGAGGTCCGCTGTCGTGAGGCGGTCGAGGCGCTCGACCAGGCCGATCTCCAACTCTTCCTTCGAGCCGAAGTGGTACAGCAGACCACCCTTGGAGACCCCTGCTGCCTTGGCGGTCGCGTCGAGGGTCGCGGCACGCTCGCCGTCTTCGATGAGGATCGCTTCGAAGGCGTCGAGCACCTTCTCGCGAGCGAGGGGAGGTCGGGGCATCGTGGGTCCTCTGCACAGGGGGAGCGGTCGGAATTCTGTTACTATACCAGCCGGACGGTTCACTAACCGTCGATCACGATCCTGAGAGGTGTTCCATGACCCGTACTGCGTCGATCCCGACGACAGAGACGGATGCTCCCCGTGTCGGAGCCCGTGGCTGGGCGGCGCTCGTCGTCCTCATGCTGCCGGTGCTTCTGGTGTCGGTGGACAACACGGTGCTGAGCTTCGCGCTCCCCGAGATCTCCATCGCGCTCGCGCCCACCGGTGCGGAGCAGCTGTGGATCATCGATGTGTACCCGCTGGTGCTCGCGGGACTCCTCGTCACGATGGGTACCCTGGGCGACCGGTTCGGACGTCGGAAGATGCTGCTGATCGGGGCGACCGGCTTCGCCGCCGTATCCGCACTCGCCGCCTTCGCGCCCACGGCCGGCTTGCTGATCGCCGCCCGTGCGCTCCTGGGCCTCTTCGGCGCCATGCTGATGCCGTCGACGCTCTCCCTCCTCCGCTCGATCTTCCGCAACCGTGATCAGCGCCGCATGGCGATCGCGGTCTGGGCATCGGCGTTCTCCGCCGGGTCGGCGTTGGGTCCGATTGTGGGCGGCATCCTGCTCGAGCATTTCGCCTGGGGATCGGTCTTCCTGATCGCCGTCCCGGTGCTCATCCCCCTGCTCATCGCCGCACCGCTGCTGGTGCCGGAGAGTCGCGATCCGAACCCGGGTCGCATCGACCTGATCAGCATCGCGCTGTCGATGGCGACCATGATCCCGGTGGTCTACGCGATCAAGTCCCTCGCGGTGGACGGCCCGAGCCTCACCGCCGGCGCCTGGGCTCTGCTCGGCTTCGGCATGGGCTACCTGTTCGTCCGTCGTCAGCTGCGGGTCAAGAGCCCGATGCTCGACATGGCGCTGTTCCGGCGCGGTTCCTTCTCCGGGGCGATCCTGGTGAACCTGCTCAGCGTGGTCGCACTGGTGGGCTTCCTGTACTTCGTGTCGCAGCACCTGCAGCTGGTCCTCGGCCTGTCGCCGATGATGGCCGGCATCGCACTGGTCCCCGGCATGCTCGCGATGATCGTGGCGGGGCTCTCCGTCGTGCCGGTGTCGCGCCGCGTGCCGCCGCACATCGTGGTCCCCGCCGGGCTCGCGTTCTCGGTGGCCGGCTACCTCATCGTGGCGTTCACGACGCATGAGCACGGCGTCCTTCCGCTCGTGGTGGCGTTCGTGGTGCTGGGCATCGGCATCGGCGCGGCGGAGACGATCTCCAACGAGCTGATCCTCTCGAGCGCTCCCGCGGCCAAGGCAGGCGCGGCGAGTGCGGTCTCGGAGACGGCGTACGAGCTCGGGGCGGTGCTCGGCACCGCGGTGCTCGGTGGCATCATCACGGCGTTCTACCGCGGCGCTCTCGTGCTTCCGGCAGGTCTGCCCGCCGATGTCGCCCACGCGGCGGAGGAGACCCTCGCCGGTGCCTACACCGCAGCGCAGGAGCTCCCGGCGCAGCTGGGGACGGCCCTGTGGGACGCGGCGGCCGACGCATTCGGTTCCGGTGTGACGGTGACGTCGCTGATCGGGGCCGGGCTCGTCGTGGTCGCCGGGGTGATCGCCGCCGTCACACTGCGCAAAGCCCCCTCGCACTGACCAGTACGCTGGGAGGATCGGCCCGCCCCGCCCTGCGGCAGGTCTGGGCCGGTCCATCCCCGTGCAGTGCGCAAGGAGTGTCATGTCGCGTGTCGTGAAGCTGGCCGTCATCCCCGGTGACGGCATCGGTCCCGAGGTCATCGCCGAGGCGGAGAAGGTGCTCGACGCCGTGACCGCGGCGAGCGACGTCGTGTTCGAGAAGACCCGCTTCTCGCTCGGCGCCGGCCGCTTCCTGGAGACCGGCGACACGCTCACCGATGACGACCTCGCCGCCATCGCCGCCCACGACGCGATCCTGCTGGGCGCCGTCGGCGGAACGCCGGGGGACCCGCGACTGAAAGACGCGAACATCGAGCGGGGACTCCTGCTCCGGTTGCGCTTCTCGCTCGACCACTACGTGAACCTGCGTCCCTCCAAGCTCTTCGTCGGAGCTCCCGGACCACTGGCCGCGCCGGGGGAGATCGACTTCGTCGTGGTCCGCGAGGGGACCGAGGGGCCGTACGTCGGCAACGGCGGGGCGATCCGCAAGGGCACCCCGCAGGAGGTCGCGAACGAGACCTCCGTGAACACCGCATTCGGTGTCGAGCGGGTCGTGCGCTACGCCTTCGAGCTCGCGGAGCGTCGCCGCAAGAAGCTCACGCTCGTCCACAAGACCAATGTGCTCGTCCACGCCGGAGCCATCTGGCAGCGCATCGTGAACGAGATCGCGGCCGAGCACCCCGAGGTCGCGGTCGACTACCTGCACGTCGACGCGGCCACGATCTTCCTGGTGACCGACCCCTCGCGCTTCGACGTCATCGTCACCGACAACCTGTTCGGCGACATCCTGACCGACCTCGCCGGAGCGGTCACGGGCGGCATCGGCCTCGCCGCCTCGGGCAACATCAATCCCGATGGCGCTTTCCCCTCGATGTTCGAGCCCGTGCACGGCTCCGCCCCCGACATCGCCGGTCAGCAGAAGGCCGACCCGACGGCGGCGATCCTCTCGATCGCGCTGCTGCTCGACCACCTCGGCCTCTCCACCGAATCCGCGCGGGTGAGCGCCGCGGTGGAGGCCGACATCGCCGCCCGCAGCGCGGCGCGCACGACCGCGGAGATCGGCTCTGCGATCACCGCACGACTCTGACCGCAGGCGTAGGCTGAACGGGCGCGAGGATGCGCCCACCCACGAGGAATGGATGATGAGATGACGACCATCGATGCCGAGGCGGCCGTGGCTCCCCTGGAGTTCGCCGTCACGAAGAACCTGACCGCCGCGTCGCCCGCACGGCTGGCCGAGGTGCTGGAGAACCCGGGCTTCGGCGTGGTCTTCACCGACCACATGGTCGACATCTGCTGGTCGGTCAAGGGCGGCTGGCACCGGCCCCGCGTGCAGCCGTACGGACCGATCCCGCTCGACCCCGCGGCGTCCGTCCTGCACTACGCACAGGAGATCTTCGAGGGCATCAAGGCCTACCGCCACGCCGACGGCTCGATCCACACGTTCCGCCCCGACCGCAATGCCGCGCGCCTGCAGGCCAGCGCCCGCCGCCTCGCGCTGCCCGAGCTTCCGACCGAGTACTTCATCCAGTCGCTGCGCGAGCTGATCGCGGTCGACGGTCGCTGGGTACCCAGCGGGGCCGACCAGAGCCTCTACCTGCGTCCGTTCATGTTCGCCAAGGAGGCCTTCCTCGGCGTCCGCGCCGCGCAGAAGGTCGCCTACTACGTCATCGCCAGCCCCGCGGGCGCCTATTTCTCCGGCGGTGTGAAGCCGGTGCGCATCTGGCTCTCGGAGGAGTACGCCCGCGCGGGCAAGGGCGGCACCGGCAAGGCCAAGACCGGCGGCAACTACGCGTCGAGCCTGCTCGCACAGAGCGAGGCGAGTGCTCAGGGCTGCGACCAGGTCGTGTTCCTGAACGAGAAGCGCGACGTCGAAGAGCTCGGTGGCATGAACGTGGTCTTCGTGTTCAAGGACGGCCGCGTCGTCACCCCCGAGTCGGACAGCATCCTCGAGGGCATCACCCGTGACTCGCTGCTGCAGCTCGCGGAGGACCGCGGGTACACGGTCGAGAAGCGTCCGATCTCGATCGACGAGTGGCGTGAAGGCGTGGCATCGGGCGACATCGTCGAGGTGTTCGCGTGCGGCACGGCCGCCGTCGTCACCCCGATCGGCGCGCTCGTGGGCGACGGCTTCGACGAGCCGCAGCCGCTGGGAGAACTCGCTCTCTCGTTGCGCGAAGAGCTGACCGACATCCAGTACGGACGCCGTGAGGACAAGCACGGCTGGCTCCTGCGCCTCGACGCCTGACGCCGGACACCCGACGCCGAGACCCCGCCCTCTCGCCGAGACCCCGTCGTCTCGGCGCGCGCAGGACGGGGTCTCGGCGGCGTTGGGGGGTCTCGGTGCAGGGTGCCGCGCTCGCTAGGCTGGACACCATGAAGATCGCCCGGTTCAGCCACGACGAAGCCATCATGTACGGGATCATCGACGAGCGCGAGCTCGTCGTCCTCGCGGGGGATCCGATGTTCACCGGGTACGAGACGACCGGCGCTCGTGTGCCCCTCGCCGACGCCGCGCTGCTGGCTCCGGTGATCCCGCGGTCGAAGGTCGTCTGCGTCGGGAAGAACTATCACGATCACGCCGCCGAGATGGGGGGAGTGGCCCCGGAGGAGCCGCTGCTGTTCCTGAAGCCGAACACGTCCGTGATCGGACCGGGTGATGCGATCGTGCGTCCCTCGCTCTCGGAGCGCACCGAGTACGAGGGTGAGCTCGTCGTGGTGATCGGGAAGATCGCGAAGAACGTGAAGGCCGAGAATGCGCTCGACTACGTGCTCGGCTACACGATCGGCAATGACGTGACCGCGCGGGACCTGCAGCGCAAGGACGGCCAGTGGTCGCGGGCCAAGGGATTCGATACCTTCTGCCCGCTGGGACCGGTGATCGAGACGGACTTCGATCCCGCCAACGCGACGATCGAGACGCGGGTGAACGGCGAGGTGCGCCAGCACGCTCCACTCACCGACATGATCCACTCGGTGCCGGCGATCATCGAGTACGCCTCCGCCGTCTTCACCCTGCTCCCCGGCGATGTGATCATGACGGGCACGCCGGCCGGGGTCGGCACGTTCGAGGCGGGTGACGTCGTCGAGGTCGAGATCTCCGGACTCGGCATCCTTCGCAACACCGCGCGCAACGCCGTTCCCGTGCCATGACGACCGTCGCCCTGACGGCGGCGCAGCAGACGGCGGTCCAGCGGCGAACCGTCCTGGTGCTGTCGCTCGGACAGGTCCTCGGCGGCATCGCATTCGGTGCGACGGTCTCCCTCGGCGCGCTCCTGGCCGCGGACATCTCGGGCAACGATGCGCTCTCCGGGCTGGCCACGGCTTCCGTGACGCTCGGAGCGGCCGCGTGCGCGATTCCGCTCGCCCGCCTCGCCGCGCGCGTCGGACGGCGTCGCGCGCTCACCCTCGGCAACCTCTTCGCGCTCGTCGGTATCGCGGTCGTCATCCTCGCCGCCTCCCTGCGCGTCTTCCCGCTGCTCCTCGTCGGGATCCTGCTGATCGGGGCGGGCAACGCGGGGAACCTGCAGTCGCGGTTCGCCGCCACCGATCTCGCCGCACCGCAGCATCGTGGTCGAGACCTGTCGATCGTTGTCTGGTCGACGACCATCGGCGGTGTCGCCGGCCCGCTGTTGCTCGGACCGGGCGAGATCGTCGGGCAGGCGGTCGGGATGCCTCCGCAGACGGGCTCCTATCTGTTCTCGTTCGTCGCGCAGTGCGCGGCGCTCGTGCTCTACATCGTCGCGCTGCGGCCCGATCCTCTGCTGGCCGCTCAGCGTCTCGCGAAGGCGTCTGCCGCCGTCACGGGAACCGTGGTCGCGGACCGGCCTCGGGTCGCGCGCTATGCGATCTTCGCGATCGCGGGGTCTCATGTGGTCATGGCATCGGTCATGGCGATGACCCCCGTCCACCTGTCCCACATGGCGCATGGCGCCGGTGGGATGGCGCCGAGCCCGGCGGATGTCTCCGCCCTGGTCGGTATCACGATCGCGCTCCATGTCGGCGGTATGTACGCGCTGTCGCCCGTCTTCGGGGTGCTCGCCGACCGCTGGGGCCGGCTCCAGGTCGTCCTCCTCGGTCAGGCGCTCCTCGCGGGGGCGCTGGCTTTCGCGGTCTTCACGGGCACCGAGGCCTGGGGCGTGATGGTCGCCCTCATCCTGCTCGGTCTCGGGTGGAGTGCCGCGACGGTGGCCGGTGCCGCGCTCCTCACCGAGGCGTCCGCGCCTGAGCTCCGCACGCGCAGGCAGGGCCGCAGCGACTCGTTGATGAGCCTGTCCGCTGCGGCGGGCTCGGTGCTCGCGGGAGTGGTGTTGGCGAACTTCCAGTACGCGGGGCTCGGGGTCGCCGCCTTCGTGCTGGTCATCGCGATCGTGGTGCTGGCTCCGCTGGCGCGTTCCGGAGCACGGTGAAGGACTGGTCCGGCGTCGGCGACGCCTACTCGGCTTCCTACGCTGCGCTCTGCGCGGGCACCTTCTCGGCGATGCGGGAGGTGCTGGGCGAAGGGAACGGTCGCAGTCTGGTCGACGTCGGGGCGGGGGACGGCACGCTCGCAGCGAGGTGGGCGGCCGACGGATGGACCGTGACGGCAGGTGAGCCGGAACCCACCAGCGGTGCCGTCGTGGCGACGGTCTGGACCCGCTCGCCTTCCTGGCTCTGGGCCGAGATCACCGAGCGTTCCGGGATCGCTCCGTTCGTCGGCGCACGACTCTCGGACGCGGAGGACTTCGAGCGGACGGCTGACGGATTCGGGCGGATGCTGCAGGAGGCGGGACTCCCGCACGTCGCGGTCACCGAGATCGACTGGATCTGGAACGCGGACCCGGATTCGCTCTGGCTCTCGGTCGACGGGGGAGTGGCCGGTGCGGGTGCTCTCCACGCCGGTCTCGACCAGGCCGAGCGGCAGCGCTTCCGAACCGCGTTCGACACCGTCGTGGAGGAGCGGAGCGTGCGCGGATCGCTGCTGCTGGAACATCGTGCGGCGATCGCGGTGAGCGCCGGTCGCTGAGCGCCGCGACCCGCCGACGGCGCCCAGCCCTGTCCCCGTAGAATCGAAGGGCTATGGCTACCCCTCATCCCCTCACCACGACTGTCAGTGGTGCCGACGTCCGCGTCCGCTTCTGCCCCTCGCCGACCGGTCTGCCGCATGTCGGCATGGTCCGCACGGCTCTCTACAACTGGGCCTACGCCCGTCACAACGGCGGGAAGATGGTGTTCCGCATCGAGGACACCGATGCCGCGCGTGACAGCGAGGAGAGCTTCCGCCAGCTGGTCGACGCGCTGACCTGGCTCAAGATCGACTGGGATGAGGGCGTCGAGGTCGGCGGTCCGCATGCGCCCTACCGGCAGTCGGAGCGTCACCACATCTATCGTGAGGTGATCGACAAGCTCATCGCCACGGGAGCCCTCTACGAGAGCTACTCCACGGCGGAGGAGATCGATGCGCGCAACGAGGCCGCCGGTCGCGCCAAGCAGCTCGGCTACGACAACTTCGACCGCGATCTCACCGATGCGCAGAAGGAGGCGTTCCGCGCCGAGGGCCGTCAGCCCGCTCTGCGCCTGCGTGTTCCGGATGAGGACCTCACGTACGTCGACCTGATCCGCGGCGAGGTCACCTTCCCGGCCGGTTCGTTCCCCGACTTCGTGGTGGTGCGTCCGAACGGCGTGCCGCTGTACACGTTCGTGAACCCGGTCGACGATGCGCTGATGGGCATCACCCACGTGCTGCGTGGCGAAGACCTCATGCCCTCGACCGCGCGCCAGCTCTCGCTGTACGCGGCACTGATCGATGCGGGTGTGACGACCTTCGTGCCGCGCTTCGCGCACATGCCGCTGGTGCTGGGGGAGACCGGCAACAAGAAGCTCTCCAAGCGCGACCCGCAGGCGGACCTGTTCCTGCACCGGGAGCGCGGGTTCATCCCCGAGGGGCTGCTCAACTATCTGGCTCTGCTCGGCTGGTCGATCGGTCCCGACCGCGACGTCTTCTCGCTCGATGAGTTCACCGCCGCGTTCGACATCACCGACGTGAACCCCAACCCGGCGCGCTTCGATCAGAAGAAGGCCGAGTCGATCAACGGCGATCACATCCGGATGCTGGGGGAGAAGGACTTCGCCGAGCGGACCGTGCCGTACCTCGCCGCCGCGGGTCTGTTCGATGAGCCCACGCATGAGCAGCTGGTGATGGCGTTCCGCGTCGCGCCCCTCGTGCAGGAGCGTGTGCAGCTGCTGGGTGAGGTGCCGGGGATGGTCGGCTTCCTCTTCACGGATGAGGTCTCGTATGCCGAGGACGCGCTCAAGGGCCTTCCGGCGAATGCGGCCGAGGTGCTCGACGCCTGCGTCACCGCGCTCGAACCGGTGACGGATTTCACGCCGGAGAAGATCCAAGAGGCCCTCGCCGCCGAGCTCGTCGAGAAGCTCGAGCTCAAGCCGCGCATCGCCTACGGCCCGCCGCGGGTGGCCATCACCGGCCGCCGGGTCTCGCCACCGCTGTTCGAGTCGATGGAGCTGCTGGGCAAGGAGGAGTCCCTGCGTCGCCTGCGGTCGCTCTCCACGTTCCTCGCGGGCTGAACCGCGACGCGCCCGGGCGGCGGCACAGGGCACCGGTTTTGGTGTTCCGCCGCCGCTCGGGTAGGCTTGATTCTCGGTGCGAGGCCCTGGTTTCGCCCTTGGGGTATGGTGTAATTGGCAACACGACGGTTTCTGGTTCCGTTATTCTTGGTTCGAGTCCAGGTACCCCAGCAAGATCAAAACCCCCGCTCAGACGGGGGTTTCTTCGTGTTCGGGTGATCGTGCGCAGCTGGCCGGTCGTCGCACGGCATCCTCCCGCGTCGCGTCCGAGGAAGACCGACGTCGCGACTAGTGTGAATGTGTGACAGGAACACGAGCGGAATCGGCATACTCCCGCGCTGTCACCGCCTTCCGCACTCCGACCCTCGATCTGCTCCACGGTCGGTACGCTCCCTTCGTCGTCGCCTCGCTCTCCCTCCTGTTCACGGCTGACCGGCCGTCGATCCCGATCGCGGATGCCCATGCCGAGCTCTCCGAGATCCTCGAGGAGCTGAGGGGCGCGGACGACGATGACGACGAGCGACGGACACCGGCGGGGACCGGACGCGATGTCTCGAGGAACTGGGTGCGCCTGGGCTGGCTGGTCCAGCAGATCGATGACGACGTCGAGGTGTATCGGCTCTCCGCGCATGCGGTGGAGGCGCTGGAGATCGCGGGCCGGACGGGCGGTGGACGCACACGCGTCTCGAACTCCCGCGTGCGTACGCTCCTCGAGGCCGTGGAGCACTTGGCGGACAGCGCGGAGGCCGATCCGGAGCGGCGACTCACGCGCCTTCGCGAGGAGCGGACGGCACTCGACGCGGAGATCGCCCGGATCGAGGAATCCGGCAAGGCGGATCCCCTCGATGATGAAGAGCTCTTCGAAGAGGCGGAGAACGTGCTGCATCTGGCTCGCGAGCTCCCGGCGGACTTCACGCGCGTCGCCGAGTCCCTGAAGCTCATGCAGCGCGATGTCGTCGCCCATCTGCGTCGCGACGAGCGTCCGACGGGCGAGGTCCTCCGTGAGTATCTGCAGCGCGCGCAGGACGTCATGAACTCCACCCCCGAAGGGCGCGCGTTCGCCGGGGCGCTGCGGTTGATCGGTGACCCGGAGCGCATCGACGCGCTGTCCGAGCAACTCCACGGCCTGCTCCGGCAGCCGTTCGCACGCAAGCTCGACAGCAACCAGCGCGCCGATCTCGATGCCATCGGACGCCGGGTCGAACTCGGCGTCGAGGAGGTCTTGGCCGCGCAGCGCCGCGCATCGCACGTCATCACCGGGCAGGTGAAGACGCACGATCCGCTGCGGGACCGTCAGATCGACGACCTGCTCCGCGATGTGATCGCCGCCCTCCACGTCTGGGACGGTACGGGCGCGAGCGCAGCGCCGGTGCGCAGCCTCCCGCTCGTCGACCTCGGACACCTCCGCCAAACGGTGAGCAGTATCCGCCCTCCCGCCGCCCCCGCTCCCCTCACGGACGCCGACGACGTCGAGTTCCTCGACGTCGACAGTCGCGCCTGGGGAGGCCCGAGATACACCGAACTCGAAGAACACGTCTCCGCTCTCGGCGAGGAGTTCGACCTCGCCGCGGCGTTCACGACAGCCGCAGACGACACGCGCCGCCCCGTCGACCTTCTCGGTCTGCTCGAGATCGCACACCGCAACGGCATGACCGAGAGCGACGAGGTGTCGGTGGTCGAAGCCCTGCGTCCGGACGGCTCGACACGACGTTTCGCGTTCGGTGCCGTCACGGCGCGCAACCCGAAGGAAGATGCACATGCCTGAACAGAGCCTCGCGACCGAGGCACCGCTCGATGAGCCGTTCATCGCGCCGGTTCCGATGGAAGACGACATCGAGGAGCACTTCGCCGGTGATCGGGGAACGCTCGATCCGGAGATCCGACGTGTTCTGGTGCACATCCTTCAGCGCCGGTTCATCGCTGCGGAGCGCAACCGTCGGGAGTGGACCCTGCTGCTGGACCATCAGCAGGTGATCGAGTCGCGCTTGAACGATCTGTACCTCCGCCTGGTCATCGACCACGGCCGGGGGTTCGCGTACAAGCAGCAACTCCGCTCCGACGAGATCGACATGCCCGTTCTCCTCAAGGATGCGCCGTACACACGTGCGGAGACCCTGGTGCTCGTGCACCTGCGCACCGTCTATCAGCGGGAGTCCGCTGCCGGTGAGGCCTCCGTCCGCATCGACATCGAAGATCTCGAGCAGACGGTGCTGAGCTACTTCACGGATGTCGACGGAGGGACCGCCCGACAGCAGAAGGCGATTCGCAACGCGATGGACCGCCTCGACCGTGAGGGGATCATCCAGGAGGAGACAAGTGGTCGCTATCGGATCACGGCGCTCGTCGAAGTGGTGCTGAGCGCGGAGACGCTCAAGGAGCTCCGGGATTGGCTGCGGTCGCAGGAAGTGGTGCAACGATGACGATGGTCGACACGCTGTTCGGACTCATTCCCTCGGGGTCCCGAGGACAGCAGTGGGTGGCGGAGGAGCTGCAGCTGATCAACTGGGGCGGCTATGACGGCGGCCCTCACCGCGTGCGTTTCTCCCCGGATGCGACCCTGCTCTGCGGCGGTTCGGGGTCGGGGAAGTCCACGCTGATGGATGCGTACATCGCGCTCATGATGCCGCACACGACACCGTTCAACGGCGCGTCCAACGGTGGCGTGACCGGGCGCCCCCGGGGCGAGGAGCAGCGGAACATCCTCTCCTACGGGCGGGGGAAGATCGACGAGTCCCGAACCGAGGACGGCACCAAACTGCGCGTGCTGCGTGGTGACGGTGAGGACACCTGGAGCGCGATCGCCACGACGTGGCTGGATCACGACGGGTCACGGTTCACCGCGGTGCGTGCATGGTACATCCCGGCGGACGCGCGCACTCTGGAAGACACCACCCGGGTGCGGGCGACGGTCGGCGGCGCCTTCGACCTGGGACTGTTGGAGCAGGCAGCCGCGCAGCGCCTGTCCGATGCGGCGGTGCGTGGGACCGGGCTGGAGACGCTCGCCACCGACCGTGAGTTCTCGGCGCGGCTGCAGGCCGTGCTCGGGATCGGTGCCGCGGGCTCCGGCTCGAAGGCCATCAGCCTGCTGGCGCGCATCCAGGCAGGACAGCAGATCACGACGGTCGACGATCTCTACAAGAAGCTCGTCCTGGAAGAGCCCGAGACCATGGCCACCGCAGACGCCGTCGTCGCGCACTTCGACGAGCTCGAGAGCACGCGCACCCGGATGCTGACCGCCAAGCAGCAGGTGAGCGCTCTCGAACCGATCCGGGCGATCAAGGAGCGGATCGCCGTGGCTGCTGAGCGCGTCAGGGTGATCGACGAGGTCGGGGTCTTCACGGATCCGTCCTCGCTCGCCGCTCTGTGGAATGCGCAGCGACGTCTGGATCTGCTCCGCGAGGTGGAGGTCGAACTGGGCGACCGTGCGCGTGCCCTGAGCCTCGCCGTCCGCGAGAAGCGTGCGCTCGTCGACGCGGCCGACCTCGAGCGCGAAGGACTCCTCGATGTCCTCCGTCAGTCCGGCGGCGATCGCCTCGAGACCGCACAGCGCGAGCTCCGTGTCGCGGAACGCCGGCTCGAGGACGTCCGCCGGGAACGGGCGAAGTTCGACGCCATCGTCCGCGAGTTCGGCGCAGAGGTCGAGACCGCGGCGCAGTTCGACGCGTTCGTCTCCCAGGCTCGCGGTGCGTCGGCGAAGTCCGACAACCGCGGGGCACGGGCTGCGTTCGCCGACGCGGAGACGACTCGGAGAGCCGCGGAGACGGAGATGCGCGGTGTCCGGGAGGAACGCGAGCGGACGAGCCGCGTGCGGGGCAGCATCCCGGCGCGTCTCGACGAGTCGCGGGCGCTGCTCGCCGAGGCGGTGGGGCTCTCCCCGTCGGAGCTCCCCTTCGTGGCCGAGCTCATCGAGCTGCGCACCGAGTTCGAGCCCTGGCGTGAGGCCTTCAACCTCGCTCTCGGCGGTTTCGCCCGGACGCTGCTGATCGATGCCGAGCACCTGGCGACGTTCCGCTCGGCCATCAACACGGTCCGCACTCCTGAGCGCCTGAACTACGAAGGCGTGCACGTCGGACTGCCCGAGATGCGCCCGGCTGACCCGAAGTCGCTTCCCGCCCGGCTCGACTACCTGCCATCGCCCTTCACCGGCTGGTTGCAGCAGAGACTGCAGGAGCGTTACGGGTACGTCTGCGTGGATTCTTCTTCGCAGCTGAGCGAACACCAGAGGGCGCTCACCATCAGCGGTCAGGTATCTCAGGGAAGCCGCGGCGGTCACGGCGGTCAGGGCCGTGCCAATGTGCTCGGCTTCACCAACGAACGCCGGTTGCGGGAACTCGACGAGCAACTCCGCCGACTTGCCGAGCGATACGAGGACGCCGCCGCGGCGGCGCAGGAGGCCGAGGCCGCGCTCGACCGGATCGAGACGACCTCCACCGCGCTCGCGAAGATCGAGGACCTCACCTGGGAGCAGATCGATGTCGTCGCCGTGGAAGCGGAGAAGGAGCGCTGGCTCGCGGTCGAAGCCGAGGTGACGACGGCCAGCCCCGAGATCGCGCAGCTGAAGAGCCAGGCCGAGGAGTTGAGGGCCCGTGCGGGTCGCCTCCGCGACGACGAGGCGCGGCTGGGCAATGAGCTCGCCCAGACGCAGGAGCGGTGGGGGCAGGTGACCGATGACGTCGACACCTGCCAGACCGTGATCGATGCGGCAGCGTCGTCGGGGACCGTCTTGGAGGAGGGGCACGCGGCCTTCCTCGACGGGCGATTCCTGCATGCGGAGACCGGGGACACACCGACGGCGGCTCAGAGACTGTCGCATCTCGACACAGCGCTCCGGACCGCCGCGCAGCGCCTCCTCGAGGAGCGCCGCGAAGCCGCCGACGCTCACGAGCAGCAGCGGGAGAGCATGCGTCGACTCATGACCGGGTTCCTCGAACGCTGGGACAGTCTGACGATCCTCCCCGATCCGGATGCCTCGGTCGGCGAGTTCGAGAGCATCCTCGAAGCGCTCCAGACCAACGGGCTGCATGAGCTCGAGACCGAGTGGCGCGACAGTCTCCTCAAGCTGTCCGGAAACGATCTGACGAGCCTCGACTCGACGCTCAGCCGCTCCCTCCGAGAGATCAAGGATCGGATCGATCCCATCAACAGGATCATGGAGGAGCTCCCGTTCTACGACGATGACCATCGGCTGCAGATCACCCCGCGGGAGAATCAGACGGAGGCGCGCAAGCGGTTCCGCAGGGAGCTCCGTGAGGTCCGCGGACTCATCGATGCGGCGTCGACGGATGCGGAGCGTGAGACCGTCTACCGCAAGATGAGCCGGCTGATCGCACGCATGCGTCGCACGGCCCCCGATTTCGCGGAGCTGATCGACGTGAGGAACCATGTGCGGGTGAGTGCGGAAAGGGTGGACGCCGCCACGCGTTCGCATGTCGCGCTCTACGACCACATCGGCGAGAAGTCCGGAGGGGAGTCGCAGGAGCTCGTCGCGTTCATCGTCGGCGCCGCTCTTCGGTACCAGCTCGGAGACGCGGGCGCGGCTCGACCGCGCTACGCCCCGGTCTTCATGGACGAGGCTCTGATCAAGGCGGATGCGCATTTCACGAAGCGCGCGATCGGTGCGTGGAGAGGTCTCGGCTTCCAGCTGGTGATCGGCGCCCCGAACGACAAATACAGCGCGATCGAGCCTCACGTCGATGTCGAGTACGACATCCTCAAGGACACGCACGGGCGGTCGTGGGCGAAGGCGAAGGTGGGCCTGCCGGAGGACACCGAGAATCGGAACGCTTAGGCTCCAGACATGGCTTTGGAACCCCTCTTCCTCCGTCTCGATCGGATCGCGGGTGGCCGCCACGCCGGCGTCGCCATCAGCGAGGCCGACCGCACCCACCCCCGGACGGTGCGCGCCTTCGCGTGGATCCTCTGGTTGCTCGTCGTGGAGCTCGTGATCGGTGTCGGGGCGGTCGTCGTGGCGCTGGTGCTCGCGGTCGACGGAGAGCCCGTTTCGTTCGCGGTGTGGATGCGGACGCTCGTGGTCCTCGCGATGACCGTCACGCTGTTCTACTTCGCGTGGCGGGCCCGGCGCGGGTGGCGCTGGGCGTATCAGCGCCTGCGCCTGTTCGCGCAGATCTTCCCGATCATCACGCTCGTGATGGCCGCCATCCCCGGCCTGTATCCGCTGTGGATGGTCTCCGAGCAGATCATCTTCAGCCTCATCATGATCGGTATCGCCGACTTCCTGACGAGCGACCACATGCGTCGTGCGTTCGCCGCACCTCCCTCCGACGACGAATAGCACGCACAGGGCCGCGACGCCACTCCCTATCGCCGGCCGTGACGAGGCGGCATCCTCGTCCGAGGCGAGAGGGTCGAGGAGGGAGAGCGGATGGCGAGACTGAACCGCGTGGTTCCGGGGGAGGACCCCGGGTTCCGCAGGCGGCGATCCGGATCGGGGTTCCGGTATGCGGGTCCCCGGGGAGAGACCGCCCCGGAAGCTGATCGGCAACGCATCGATGACCTGGTGATTCCGCCGGCCTGGCGCGACGTCTGGATCGCTGCGGATCCGTTGGCGCACATCCAAGCGGTCGGGGTCGACGAGGCGGGCCGCAAACAGTACCTCTACCACCCGCTGTGGCGCGTCAGCCGCGACCGCAAGAAGTTCGTCCGCGCTCTCGAACTCGCCGCTGCGCTTCCCGGTGCCAGAGCACGCGTGACACGGGCTCTCCGCGAGGACGGACAGACGAAGGAGCGCGCGCTGGCGATCGCCTTCCGCCTGCTCGACGATGCGGCACTCCGGATCGGCTCGGAGCGGTACCTGGTGCGTCACGGCAGCCGTGGTCTCACGACCCTGCGGCGTCGTGACGTGCGCGTGTCCGGGAGCGAAGTCGCGTTGTCGTTCCCCGCCAAGAGCGGGCGCACCGCATCGATAGAGATCACCGATGAGGCGCTCGCGGACGCCCTGACGGATTTCGCCGCGGGGAAGTCCGGAGCCTTCCTGCTGGCCTATCGGCGCGGCCGCCGCCGTGTGCGCATCAGCCCGGCCGAAGTGAACGCGTATCTGCGCGAGGTCACCGGCTCCTCCTTCTCGGCGAAGGACTTCCGGACTCTGCACGGCACGATCATCGCCGCCGACGCCCTGGCCCGGATCGGCGAACTCGATCGTCGCAGCGAGCGCAAGCAGGCCGAGCGGCTCGCAGTGCAGGCCGCGGCGACCGCACTCGGCAACACCACCGCCGTCGCACGCGGCAGCTACATCGATCCGAGGGTGTTCACGCAGTATGCGCGGGGGCGCACCCTCGACCTCTCCGTGTCGCCCGAGACGGCCATCCGCCGACTGCTGGGCGGACCGGCGACGTCGCGGAAGAGGACGCGGCGATCCGGATGACAGGATGGATACATGGATACAGCCAACCTCACCCGCGAGGAGACCGCAGCGCGATCCGCAGCGGTCACCGTGCACCGCGTTCGCGTCGAGCTCGACCTGACCGGCGCCCCCGAGCGGGCTCGCACCGGGTTCCCGACGGTGACGACGCTCGAATTCGACGCGTCCACCGAGGCGACCTGGCTCGACTTCATCGGTGAGGCCGTCACCCGCGTCGTCCTGAACGGTGTCGAGCAGGAGGTCGTGTACGACGGCGCACGGATCTCCCTCGTCGGGCTGGGCCCGTCCAACGTCGTCCGGGTCGAAGCGGTCGGCGCCTACAGTCGTTCGGGAGAAGGACTGCACCGTTTCCACGATCCCGCCGACGACGAGACGTACCTGTACACGCAATACGAGCCCGCCGACTCGCGCCGGGTCATGGCGTGCTTCGAGCAGCCGGATATGAAGGCGTCCTACACCTTCGTGGTCGACGCGCCGTCCGGGTGGGAGGTGCTCTCGAACCAGTCGCCGACGCACACGGACCTCGGCGTCGGCGTGCAGCGCGTCGAGTTCGCCCCGACTCTCCCGATCTCGAGCTACATCACCTCGGTCGCCGCCGGCCCCTATACCCGGGTGGACGGCGAGTGGCAGCGCGGCGAGGAACAGGTCGCCCTCGGAGTCTTCGCCCGCCGCTCCCTGGCCCCGTATCTGGAATCCGAGGAGATCCTCGAGGTGACCCGGCAGGGACTGGACTTCTTCGCTGATGCGTTCGCTTATCCGTATCCCTGGGGCAAGTACGACCAGATCTTCGTCCCCGAGTACAACCTCGGCGCGATGGAGAACCCGGGGCTCGTGACCTTCACCGAGGCGTATCTGTCTCGAGGGGCGGCCACCGAGGCACAGCGAGCCGCGCGTGCCAACACGATCCTCCACGAGATGGCCCACATGTGGTTCGGCGACCTCGTGACCATGACCTGGTGGGATGATCTGTGGCTCAAGGAGTCCTTCGCCGACTACATGGGCTCGCATGCGTCCGCCGTGGCGACACGTTTCCAGGACGCGTGGGTCAAGTTCGCTGCGAGTCGCAAGGCCTGGGCATACCAGCAGGATCAGTTGCCGACGACGCACCCGATCGTGGCGGACATCACCGATCTCGAAGCCGCGAAGCTCAACTTCGACGGCATCACCTACGCCAAGGGTGCCGCGGTGCTGAAGCAGCTCGTCGCGTTCGTCGGAGACGAAGCGTTCTTCGAGGGTGCCCGTCGCTACTTCGCGGCGAACGCCTTCGGCAACACGACCCTCGACGACTTCCTCGTGCAGCTCAGTGCCGTCTCCGGACGTGACATGAGCGACTGGTCGGCGTCGTGGCTGCAGACCTCCGGGCTGTCGACGATCCGGGTGGAGACCGACGGCGAGGGGCGCCGCTTCCTCGTGCAGACGGATCCGCGTCCGCACCGGCTCCGCATCGGCCTCTACGGACGCGAGGACGGCCGCATCGTCCGGAAGGAGCAGCAAGAGCTCGATCTGCTCGCTGAACGCACCGAGGTGGAGCTCGCTGACGCCGATCTGGTGCTGCTCAACGACGACGATCTCACCTATGCGAAGGCGCGACTGGACGAGGCCTCGCTGCGCACCGTCGAGGAGTCCCTCTCGTCGATCGAAGACCCGCTGGCCCGCGCCCTGGTGTGGTCGTCGCTGTGGAACGCCACCCGCGACGGCGAGCTCAGCGCGACGCGCTACCTCGCGATCGTGCGCACGCATGCTCCGGCGGAGTCGAACAGCGGACTCCTGTCCAGCGTCCTCGCCAATGCGGTCCACACGATCCGGCACTTCGTCGCACCCGCCCGGCGCGACGACGAGCAGCGCACCTGGACCGACTCCGTGTGGAATGCGCTCCAGGCCGCGGACTCCGGGAGCGATGCGCAGCTCTCCTGGGCGCGGGCTCTGGCGACGGCCTCCGCGTTCGACGATGTGCACAGCGAACGGGTGCGCGCCCTGCTCGACGGGGAAGTTCTCGAGGGTCTCGTCGTCGATCCCGACCTGCGCTGGCAGCTCCTCACGGCGCTCGTCGCGACGGGGCATGCCGACCTCGCGGACATCGCGGCAGAGGAGGAACGCGACGACACGGGGAGTGGGCGCACGGCGGCGCGGCGCGCACGTGCCTCGCGCCCGGAAACCGCCGTGCGACGCGGCGCGTGGGAGTCGGCCTGGAACGACGAATCGCTCAGCAACGACCACTTGGATGCCGAGATCGACGGCTTCCGCGCCGGGGGACGCCGAGACCTCATCGCGAGCTTCGATGAGGAGTACTTCCGCCGTATCGGTACGGCGTGGAGCGGACGCAGCATCGAGATCGCTCGAAGGCTGGTCCTCAGGTTCTTCCCTGCGAGCGACAGCCTCGGCCCCGTCGACGCCTGGCTTGCGGACAACGAGGCCGCGCCGGCCGCACTTCGTCGCCTGGTCGTCGAGCAGCGGGATCACCTGCAACGCGACCTCCGGGTACGCGCCGCACAGGACGCGTCCGCCGAGGGCTAAGCCGGGGCGACCTGCATGCCCATGACCGTACGTACGATCCACGGGTGGGCGCGGTCGTCGTCGATGTGCGTCATGCCGAGGTTCTCGGCGACCCCGCGCGACGCGGTGTTGGCGGGGTGGATGATCGCCGTCAGCAGGGTGGGGGCGAGTTCGCGGGCGACGAGTTCGACGCATGCCCGCGCGGCTTCCGTCGCGTAGCCCCGGCGCTGACTCGCGCGACGGACGTGATAGCCGACCTCCAGCACCGGAGCCCCGTTCGCGGACTGCCAGGTCAGACCGCAGTCCCCGATGAACTCACCGTCGTGCGTCTCGATCACCCAGAGCCCGTGCCCGTGTTCCCGGTAGCGCTCCTGCATCCGCGCGATCCATTCGGCGCTCTCCGCGCGCGTCTTCACGGCCGGATAGAAGGCCATGACCTCCGGATCGCCGAGCATCTCGGCGATCTGATCGAGGTCGTCCTCCCTCATCTCGCGGAAGCGCAGGCGGGCGGTCGGCGAGGGGAGGAGGCGGCGTGCTGCGCCGGTCACAGGTCGAGGGTGTCGCCGGGCTCCAGCACGAAGAACTCGCCGCCGCCCTGCTCGGTGGCCCATTGCAGGCGCTGCCGGTGCATGTTCTTGCCGATGACCGACAGCGTCATGTCGTGGGTGCCGAAGGCACGGCGTGGCGCGACGGCGAGCACGTAGTCCATCGCTTCGCCGATCTTCAACCAGGGCGCTCCGAGCGGCGCGGCGAGAGTGCCCACCGAGATGCCTTCGGGGACGGCGTAGGAGTCGCCGGGGTAGTAGAGCTCGTCGTTGACGAGGACGCCGACGTTTTCCACGGTGGGGAGAGATGAGTGGATGACCTCGTGCGTGCCGCCGAAGAAACGCAGAGTGAAACCGCCGACCTCGACGGTGTCACCGGGGGAGACCACGGTGATGTCGTAGCCCTCTGCCGCGCGCGCGACGCCGGCGGGCGCGAAGATCGGGGTGCCGGGCGCCGTGCGCAGCAGACGGTCGAAGTGCTCAGGGGTCCAGTGGTCGGGATGCTCGTGCGTGATCACGATCCCGACGAGATCGCTGAGATCGTTCACGGGTGCCGTGAAGGACCCCGGATCGATCAGGAGGGTCCTGTCGTTCGCATCGAGACGGAGAGCAGCATGTTCGAACTTGGTGACGCGCATGAGATGAGTCAACTCCTTCGTCTGCTCCACGGCAAACGGATTCCGCGCGCCACGCCCGGGGGTCACGAGGAGGCGGCCTCGATTTTGCGGACGGAGAAACGCCGTGGCATACTTGAACGGTTGTCGCGCGACGGAAACGTTTCGCCAGACGGCCCCATCGTATAGCGGCCTAGTACGCTGCCCTCTCACGGCGGTAACGCGGGTTCGAATCCCGCTGGGGTCACACAACACGAGAATGCCTCCGGTTCGCCGGAGGCTTTCTTGCTTTTCAGAGGCCGTTATTCCGCCGGGCCCGAGCGAAGCGCCATCGTGCGGAAGGTCCTGTTGCTCAACGGCAGGATCATCAGCGCCATCATCGCGCCGCCGAACAGGGTGAAGGGCACCCACAGGCTCGTGAGTGAGGCGAGCGCGCCGAAGCCCGCCATCGCCAACGGCATCAGGCAGTCGTCTCCCAACCGGGTCAGCGACCCCATCCGGCCGAGATAGGCGGTGTCGACGGTGGCTGAGAAGGTCGCGCTCAGCAAGACCGAGGCGTATCCGGCTGTCGCTCCGATCACGAAGGCGGCCGTCGCCACGGTCCACGCCGGCCCGAACCCGAGCGCGACGATCCCTGCCCCTTGGACCACCAGGGCCCAGAAGCCACCGCGCGCTTCGTGGCGGGGTCGCCACTTCGCGACCGAGACGGCCCCGATCGCCGCGCCCAGACCGAGGAGGGCTTCGAAGAGGCCGACCGCCTGCGCGCCCCAGCCCTCGGCGTGTGCGCGCAACGCGAGGCCGATCCCGACAGCGGGTCCCACGGCGAGGTTCAGACCCGACAGCGCGATCACGAGGGTGCGCGTGGTCGGATTCGCGGAGAGGTGCGCGAATCCTCGCGCGATGCCGCGCAGCGCCGACTCCTTCTCGGCCCGGGCGAGTCGGAACCGCGGTCGCAACCAGATCGCGATGAAGGCGGCGACGAGCGCGAACGTCAGCGCATTCAGCGAAGCGCTGCCGACGAGGCCCGCGTGCGCCACGATGATCCCGCCGATCGCCGCGCCACCCATGGTGCCGAGTCGTGACGCGGTCTGCGCGGCCGCCCCATATGACGGTAGATCCGTCGGTCGGACCAGCTGTCGCGCGATGGTGCCCGCCGACGGCTCGTAGAACGCGTCGCACACCCCGAACGCGATCGCGGCGAACAGCAGGATCGCCACGGAAGGGGGCGTTGTGAGGACCCACACGGCCACGGTGACGAGCACGCCCACGCGGAGGATGGTGAAGAAGAGCATGATCCGCCGCGCATCGGCACGGTCGGCGATCACGCCGCCGAACAGCAGGATCGCAGCCCGGGGGATGGTCCCGGCTGCGACGATCAGGCCGGCGACGGCCGGCGACGCGATCTGCACGGCTGTCCAGGCGAGTGCGATCGTCCAGAGTGCATCCCCCGCGTCGGAGAGGGCCTTGACGCCGATCCATGCGTGCACGCGGTGATCGCGTCGGAACTCCGGGGGAGTGAGGAGCACCGTCGGCTCGCTGAGGGTGGCCATCACGGCACCGTCGGGAAGGCGTGGGCGAACACGAAGATGGGCGTGCGCGACTGGTCGTCCGCGAGATCGATGCCGTCCTGCCACTCGCGGATCGTCGCCAGGAGTCGAGCGGAAAGATCTCGCAACTCATCGGGAGAAGCCCAGGTCGTGGTCTCGGTGTTGGAGCCGTCATACCCGACGTAGGCAGGATCGTGTCGGTGCCTGTGCCACTGCTGGAGTCGCTCGATCTGCATCCGGATGCCCTGGCGTTGCGCCTCTCGGGCGAGAAGGGCGTCGGAGGGGGAGTCCGCGTAGTCGTCGGTCGACCAGGTCAGCCCTCTCCGTGCGACAGCCCACCAGCTGGTGCGCTTGTCACCGTCCGGGTCGGGAACGCGCTCGACGACCCCCGCTCGCTCGAGCATGCGCAGGTGGTGGCTGATGCTGCCGACCTGGCTCTCGAGTGCGCGGGCAAGCGTCGTCACCTGAGACGTCCCGTACAGGAGGAGGTAGTCGTAGATGCGGCGGCGCAACGGATGGTGCACGGCGGTGATCACGGAGATGTCTTCCACGGGAGAAGACGCTAATCCCGCCCGTGCAGACGCACAAGCCTTCTTGTATACCCCGGAAAATCAGGCTTCTTCGGCGTCCTTACGGTCTCCGGTTGTCGCGTGCGAGGCGCGACGGGCCCGGCGTGACCGGCGGACCAGCCACACGATCAGGATGACGACTCCGGCGATCGCCAGCCACGGGAGGATGAATCCGACCGCGACCACGAGCGCGTTCAGCGAGACCACGAGGCCGTTCCATCCGGCGAGGAGGCCGTCGCTGAATCCGGCGGGGTCAGCAGTGGTGGGAGAGTTCTCCCGGGTCAGCTGCACCTGCAGGGATGACATCGCCACCTGGTCCTGCAGTGCCTCGAGCTGCTGCTCGTATGACTCGAGCTGCGCTTGCCGGTCGGTCAGCGCGACTTCCGCCTCGATCAACTCCGAGACGCTGCCCGACTGCGACATCAACTCGGTGAGACGATCGACCGATGCTCTGGTCGAGTCGATCCGCGCCTGCAGATCGATGGAGATCGAGGTCACATCCTGCTTCGACGTCGACGAGGAGAGGACGTCCCCGACGTCGCCGAGCGCGGCGATCACCTCCGGCAGGTCATCGGACGGCACCCGGATGCTGATCCACCCGTACGCGGAGTCGGCCGGCGCCGGCTCGGAGGTGCCGTCCATCGCGGCCGCCTTGCCGATCTCCGTGCTCTCCACGTATCCGCCGTGGTCGGCGGCGAGTGCGGCGATGGTCGTCGCGGCTTCGGGGATACTCGGCACCTGAACCGTGGCCTGTGCGGTGGCGATGATCTCCCGATCGTTGTCGACAGCGCCATCGACGGCACCTTCGACGGCACCGCCCGCATCAGTGGTCCCTTCGGCGAGCATCTCCGGAACACTCTCGGCCATGCGGTCGGGCGAGGAGGAGGAAGCGTCGGTGGCGGCATCCCCGGACATGCTCCACCCGCCCGCGGTGACCGTAGTGGAGCCGCCGACCGCGCCGAGGATCGGGGGAGTCACGAGCACGCCGATGACGAAGGCTGCGGCGATGCCGCCGCCTGTCAGCCAGCGGCGTCGTCGCGTGCGTGCGCGGGCCGAAGCCAGGTTCACCGGCGCACGCTCGGCGGCGATCTCGGCGAACACGGACTCCTCGATGCGGGCGATGGTCTCGTCCGACACGACCGGCAGCTCGCCGTGGGGGTTCTGATCGTTCATGCGTCTCTCGCTTCCTGGACGGTACCGCGCAGTCGGGTGCGCACTCGGGAGAGACGGTTTCGGACGACGGCGTGGGTGATGCCCAACTCTTCGGCGGCCGCGTGGTAGGCGTAGCCCTCGGACGCGCAGAGTCGGAAGATCTCCCGGTCGAGCTCGTTCAGGGTGCCCACCTCGGCGGCGATCCGTGCGGCGAGCTCAGCGGTGATGACCTGCTCCTCCACGCTGATCGTGTCCGGCAACAGCGTCGCGTCCACGGCTTCGGCGGTGTGTGCCTGATCCCGTCGCTGCTGGCGGAGCCGGTTCGCGGCCTGGAACCGGCAGATCGTCGCCAACCACGGCAGGATCGATTCGCCCTGGAGGTCGAGGGCGGGGAGCTTCCGCCAGGCGACGACGAACGTCTCCTGCGTGACATCCTCTGCATCGGCGGCCGATGCGAGTATCCCTCGGGCGATCCAGTAGACCGGCCGGACATGCGCGCGGTACAGCTCGCGGAAGGCGCTCTCGTCGCCTGCCGCGGCCTGGGCCGCCCATTTCTGATCACTCGTCTGCACGGGCATCCTGATTCCGTTCGGTGTCTCTCACCCGGGAAGTGTCGACGGAGTCCTCATCGTCTCAGATCCTGTTCCGTCGATGTCCGCCGCGTGGGCGATTCCCCACGCTCCCAGCACTCCGGTAGCATTGCCCGAGCGAGAGGGAGTATCCCGGATCCGCGCGTAACGTCATCACGAGCACCGTCATCGTTGCTCCGGGCGCGCGACGCACCACTGTGCGGGGGAGAGACTTTCGAGTCATTCCCGACCCTTCGCGAAAGGTGCAGTGCGCCGTTGGAAATCCCTGTCTGGTTCGAGATCACGTCGATGGTCGTCCTCACGATCATCCTGATCGCCGATCTGCTCCTCATCCGGCTGCGGCCGCACATCCCTTCCACGAAGGAGTCCACCCTCTGGGTGGTGTTCTACGTCGGCCTCGCGCTCCTCTTCGCCGTGCTCCTCGGCAACGTCGGCGGCTGGCAGAATGCGGGTGACTTCATCACCGGCTGGGCACTGGAATACAGCCTGTCGATCGACAACCTGTTCGTGTTCGTGCTGATCATGGCTCAGTTCGCGGTGCCGCGACGTCTCCAGCAGCAGGTGCTGATGGTCGGCATCATCATCGCCCTCATCCTGCGTGGCCTGTTCATCCTCGCGGGCGTCGCGATCGTCGAGAACTTCTCGCCGATCTTCTACGTCTTCGGGGCGTTCCTCATCTGGACGGCGATCCGCCAGGCCATGCCGGACGGAGACCACGAGGGTGAGGTGCAGCGCGAGAATTTCGTCGTCCGTCTGCTGCGGCGTCGGATCGACATCAGCGAGACGTACGACGGGTCCAAGATCCGCACCACGGTGGACGGCAAGCGCATGTGGACCCCGATGGTCATCGTCTTCATCACCATCGGAGTGACGGACCTGATCTTCGCGATCGACTCCATCCCCGCGATCTTCGAGATCACGACCAACGGATTCCTCGTCTTCGCCGCCAACATCTTCGCGCTCATGGGTCTTCGTCAGCTCTACTTCCTGCTCGGCGACCTGCTCGACCGTCTCCGCTACCTGCACTACGGCATCGCCGTCATCCTGGGCTTCATCGGTGTCAAGCTGATCCTCCACGCCCTGCACGTCAACGAGCTGCCGTTCATCAACGGCGGCGAGCACGTCGAATGGGTGCCCGACATCAGCAACATGGTCTCGCTCGGGGTGATCCTGGCGTCGATGACCATCGCGACGGTCGCGAGCTTGATCGCCTCCTCGCGGGAGAAGCGAGCGGCGAGGGTCGCGACGCCGGCGGAGTGAGCTCCCTCAGCGTCAGCGACGTCTCACTCGTCTGACCACAGAAGCTCGGCCTCGAGCGTGAGGTCGATGATCTGACGGAGCAGCGCCCCGACCGTGGCGGACTGCAAGAGGGCATATCTGTCGTACTCGCCGAGAGGTGCGATCGCCGCGAGCTGCCATGCCGCGGCGATCGGATCGTCCGAGAGCTCCGTGCCGGAATCCCACGGGGCCTCGGGCGTGCGTGCGAGGGTGCGCCGCACGATGGCCTCGGCCTCCGTGCGCACCGGGGTGAGCTGGTCGTTCCAGTCGAGCTCCGGCAGCGGCGTGACCTCGGCTCGGGGATACGGCTCGTCAGCCAGCCACTCGTCGACCGAGAATCGCTCGGTGCCGACGGCGACGGCGACCAGCGCGTCAGCGCCGGTGGAGATGCTGACCAGCCGCGCGGTCGTCCCGATGCGACGGCGCTGGTCGCCCCCACCGACCTCCTGGCCGCGTTCGATGAGAACGACACCGAATCGCGGGTCGTCCTCGTCCAGAAGCCGCCCGATCAAGGTGAGATAGCGCGGCTCGAACACGCGGAGCGGAAGCGGGGTGTACGGGAACAGCACCGAGCCGAGCGGGAACATCGGGAGGGCGGTCATGGCACCAGTCAACACCGAGAGACGTACAGTGAACAGATGCGCAGACCTCGCCCCGAAATCCCCGCCGCCGGTCAGGAGTCCGTCTGGGACTACCCGAGGCCGCCGCGCGTCGAGCCCGTCGGCGAGCGCATCACCGTCCGCCTTGCGGGGAACCTGATCGCTGACACCCGCGATGCCGTGCGTGTGCTGGAGACGAGTCACCCTCCGGTGTATTACCTTCCGATGGCCGACTTCGTCCCCGGCGCACTGGTCGAGGCCTCGGGCTCGTCCTTCTGCGAGTTCAAGGGGGCCGCCCGCTACTTCGACGTGCGCAGCGGAGACACCCTGCGCCAGGGGGCGGCCTGGAACTACCCGCATCCTTCTCCGGGCTTCGAGATGCTGGCCGATCGGGTCGCCGTCTACGCCGCACCGATGGACGAGTGCACGGTCGGCGGCGAAGTCGTGGTACCGCAACCCGGCGGGTTCTACGGCGGGTGGGTCACCTCGTCCGTCGTCGGTCCCTTCAAAGGCGGGCCGGGCTCGCTCGGCTGGTGACGGTCGCCTGACGGCCGGTCAGAACGCGTGCAGGTTCGCCTGCAGGCCCCCGTGCGCGTACTCCCGGCGGAGGATGCCGCGACGGCGCAGGATCGGCACGAGCTCGTCGAGCGTGCGATGCAGCGTGACCGGATGGAAGTCTCCCCACAGCAGCACGCCGTCGTTGCCCCATTCGCCGAGCTCTTCGATCAGGTCGGCGAACTCGTCCGCGGTTCCGACGAAGCCCGTCCGATCGCTGATCCGTCCGGTCCGGGCGAGCGCCGTCAGGTGCGCGCGCAATGGGGCGTCCTCTCCACGGTCGCCGATCAGACGCTGAATGCTGCCGCGCGAGACGTGGGAGCCGAAGAGCGAGGGAGGCAGGGGTTCGTCGAGATCGAGGGAGGTCAGATCGGTCTCGAGATCGCTGGACTGCTTGCGGGCGATCTGCAGGAGTGCTCCGTCGTCGGGGTGCGCGGAGGCCGCCACGACGCGATCCGCCTCTTCGCGCGACGGCGTGATCACGGGCTGGATGGCGAACAGGACCTTGACGTCCTCGGGGCGTCGCCCTTCGGCGACGGCAGCCGCGTGCACCCGGGAGCGGTAGTCGCGCACCGACTTCTCGTTCAGCGGTGCGAGGGCGAGTTGCACATCGGAGTTCGCGCCCGCGAACCCGAGCCCGCGACCGGAACCTCCGGGGGAGACGATCGCAGGGTCGCCGTCGGTGAAGGGGAGGGCGTTGAGCGGGCCGTCGAAGGCGAAGTGCTCCCCACGGTGTTCGACAGCGCGTAGTCGTGAGCCGTCGGCGAACACGTCGGTCGCGCGATCGGCGATGAGGGCGCCGTCCTCCCAGCTGTGCCACAGGGCACGGATCCCGGCGAGCCATTCCTCGGCGCGGTCGTACGCCTCGTCGTGGCCGAGCTGCGGGGCGTCGGAGAAGTGACGCGCGCTGCCGGTGTCGGTGACCACGTTGAGTCCCAGCCGATGTCCGCTCGCGTGCTGCAGGGTCGCGAACTGGCGCGCCGCTGTATAGGGGAGGTACGCCGCAGGGTTCACGGTCGGCACCACACCGAGATGCCTCGTCGCCTGGAAGAGGTAGGGGGCCAACAGCAGCGGATCGTGCTTCGGCCCGCCGAACGCGTGGCGCACGCGCAGGTCGATCGTCGAGGGCGAACCCAGCGACGGCGCGTCCTCGATGATGACCAGGTCGAACCCCGCCTGCTCGAGTGTCCGTGCCGCCTCCTGATAGACCTCGGGACGCGTCCAGTCGTAATCCCAGTCGAGGGACGGGTACCCCCAGCCCTGCGGCCCGAAGCCGCGGGCGAGGAACCAGCCGAAGTGCTGAAGGCGGCTCATGCCACCGTCTCCCGCGCGCCCTCGAGCACCTGTGCCAGATCGGAGAGGAGGTCGTCGACGTCCTCGATGCCCACTGAGAGTCGGAGCGTGCCCGGACGCACGCCGAGCCCCTCGCGCTCCTGCTCGGTGCGCTGAGCATGGCTCGTCGTCCCGGGGTGCAGGACCAGGGATCGCACATCGCCGAGGTGCGTCATGTGCGTGAACACCTGCACCTGCTCGACGAATCGTCGTGCTGCCGGGAGGCCGCCCCGCAGCGTGAACGTGAAGACCGAGCCGAATCCGCCTTCCAGGTACCGGTTCGCGGTCGCGTGGTCAGGGTGCGACGGCAGGCCGACGTAGTCGACGTTCTCCACCTCCGGATGCTCTTCGAGCCAGCGGGCGATCTGCAGGGCGCTGCGGGATTGCCGCTCCACGCGCAGTCCGAGTGTTTCCACGCCCTGGCCGATCAGGAACGCATTGAACGGGGAGGGCGAGGCGCCGAATCGCGGAGCCACCGACTCCCGGACATAGGCGATGCGAGCACGGCCTCCGTGGCGCGCGAAGACGCTGGGCGCGTCGCCACGGCCCGGGAGCACGAGATGGGGCGTGTTGTGGCCTGCGCCTTCGGCGTCGAAGCGTCCGTCGTCGACGATCACGCCACCCAGCACGGAACCATGCCCGGCGAGGAACTTCGACGCCGAGTGGACCACGATCGCGGCGCCGTGTTCCAGAGGGCGCAGAATCGCCGGTGTCGCGAGGGTGTTGTCGACGATCAGCGGGATCGCGAACTCTTCCCCGACGGTGCTGACGGCGCGGATGTCGAGCACGTCGTTGCGGGCGTTCGCGATCGATTCGGCGAACAGCGCGCGGGTGTTCGGGCGGATCGCGCTCCGCCAGGCGTCCGGGTCGGCGATGTCGTCGATGAACGTCGTCTCGATGTCGAGCCGCGCGAGGTTGTCGAGGAGCAGGCCCCGGGTGCCCTCGTAGATGTGCGTGGACGACACGATGTGGTCGCCGGCGGCCGCGACGGTGAGCAGGGCTGTGGCGACCGCCGCCTGGCCGCTGGCGACGAGCACGGCGTCCGCGCCCGACTCCAGGGCGGCGAGCTGGCGTTCCACGGCGCGGACGGTCGGGTTCCCGGTGCGGGTGTAGCCGAAGCCCGCTCCGGTGCGGAAGTGGTCGGCCGCGTGATCGAAGTCGTCGAACTCGAAGCCCGCCGTCAGGTAGATCGGTGTCGCGCGCGATGCGGCGGTGTCCCGGTCGCGCGCCGCATGGACCGCGCGGGTGGCGAAGCGGGGGTGTGCGACGGTCATGCGGTGCCTCTCGGTCGTTCGGTGCTCAACAGAGTGTCATGGCGGATCGCAGCACGGCCGAGCGGTGGTAATCTGACGTCATGCGGACCGTGCTCCTTCTTCTTATGGGCCGCGACGAGACCTCGATCTAGAGCCCCTCCTCGTCGCGGAGTCCATCGTGGGCCGAACCGTCAGCCACAGGAGACACGCAATGACCACCCCCGCACACAGTGCTGATCCGTCACGCCGCAGGACACTCGCCGAGAAGGTCTGGGACGACCACTTGGTCGTCAAAGGCGACAACGGCGAGCCCGATCTGATCTACATCGACCTGCACCTCGTGCACGAGGTGACGAGCCCCCAGGCCTTCGATGGGCTTCGCACCGAAGGACGACCGCTGCGCCGGCTCGACCTCACGATCGCGACCGAGGACCACAACACGCCGACCTGGGAGATCGACAAGCCGATCGCCGACCTCACCAGCCGCACGCAGATCGAGACCCTGCGACGCAACGCGGCGGAGTTCGGTGTGCGTCTGCATTCGCTCGGTGACGCGGAGCAGGGCATCGTGCACGTCGTCGGGCCGCAGCTCGGTCTGACCATGCCGGGGATCACGGTGGTCTGCGGAGATTCGCACACCTCGACCCACGGGGCGTTCGGTGCGATGGCGTTCGGCATCGGCACGAGCGAGGTCGAGCACGTCATGGCCACGCAGACGCTTCCGCTCAAGCCGTTCAAGACGATGGCGATCAACGTCGACGGGACGCTGCGTCCCGGGGTCACGGCGAAGGACATCATCCTTGCGGTGATCGCGAAGATCGGCACGGGCGGCGGACAGGGCTACGTGCTCGAGTACCGCGGCAGCGCGATCCGCGCCCTTTCGATGGAGGGGCGCATGACGATCTGCAACATGTCGATCGAGGCCGGTGCGCGCGCAGGCATGGTCGCCCCCGACGAGACGACCTTCGCGTACCTCGAGGGGCGCCCGCACGCGCCGAAGGGCCAGGATTGGGAGGACGCTGTCGCCTACTGGCGCACGCTGCCGACCGACGAGGGCGCGACGTTCGACGCCGAGGTGTTCATCGACGCCGACGAGCTCGAACCATTCGTGACCTGGGGGACCAATCCCGGTCAGGGAAGCTCGCTGTCCGCCTCCGTGCCGGACCCGGCGCAGATCGTCGATCCCAACGAACGTGCCGCAGCGGAGCGTGCGCTGGAGTACATGGACCTGACACCCGGCACGCCGCTCAAGGAAGTGCCGGTGGATGCGGTCTTCATGGGCTCGTGCACGAACAGCCGTATCGAGGACCTGCGCGCCTTCGCCTCGGTCATCGAAGGCAAGAAGAAGGCCGACGGCGTCCGCGTCATGGTGGTCCCCGGATCCGCGCGGGTGCGCCTGGAGGCCGAGGCTGAGGGCTTGGACAAGGTCATCAAGGACTTCGGAGCGGAGTGGCGCTTCGCCGGCTGCTCGATGTGCTTGGGCATGAACCCCGACCAGCTCGCGCCGGGGGAGCGCTGCGCCTCCACATCCAACCGCAACTTCGAGGGCCGTCAGGGCAAGGGAGGGCGCACACATCTCGTGTCGCCGCTCGTCGCCGCCGCCACCGCGATCCGTGGCACGCTGTCCAGCCCGAGCGATCTGACCGAAGGGTTCTGAATCATGGAGAAGTTCACCACTCACACCGGCATCGCGGCGCCGTTGAAGCGCTCGAACGTGGACACCGACCAGATCATCCCCGCCGTCTTCCTCAAGCGGGTCACCAAGACCGGCTTCGAGGATGCGCTGTTCCACGGATGGCGCCAGGACCCGGAGTTCGTCCTCAACCAGCCGGCGTTCCAGGGGGCGTCCGTGCTTCTCGCCGGACCCGACTTCGGCACCGGCTCCAGCCGTGAGCACGCGGTCTGGGCCCTGCGCGACTTCGGCTTCAAGGTCGTGCTCAGCCCTCGTTTCGCCGACATCTTCCGCGGTAATTCCGGCAAGCAGGGCCTCCTCGCGGCGACCATCTCCGAAGAGGATCTCGAGCGTTTCTGGGCCGAGATCGACCGGAATCCCGGGGTGTCGATGACCGTCGACCTCGAGGCGCGGACTGCGTCCATCGGCGACGTCCAGGCCGACATCGGGATCGACGATTACACTAGATGGCGGCTCCTCGAAGGGCTCGATGACATCGGGCTCACGCTGCGCAACGAAGACAAGATCGCGCAGTTCGAGGCCCGTCGCGAGTCGTGGCGGCCACGGACCCTTCCCGTTCAGTAGACGGTGGGGGCGGGGGAGCCAGGGGCAACCCGCCCCCGAAATCCGTAAATGAAGTGAGGCTCCGAATGACGACACCTGTGCGCGACGCTCTTCCGGACGGAGTCCCTGCACTCACCGGAGACGTCCTCGCCATTCGAGGCGGACGTCCGCTCCGCGGCCGTGTCGACGTCAAGGGCGCGAAGAACCTGGCCACGAAGGCCATGGTCGCGTCCCTCCTCGGCGAGACGGTCAGCACGCTGCGCGACGTCCCCGCCATCAGCGATGTCGCCGTCGTGCGTTCGCTGCTCGAGGTGCACGGCGTCAGGGTCTCCGAGGGCGACGAGCCCGGCTCGCTCGTGTTCGACCCCAGCGACGTGGAGTCCGCACACTTCGAGGAGATCGACGCGCACGCGGGGGCCTCCCGTATCCCGATCCTGTTCTGCGGCCCGTTGCTGCACCGTCTCGGACAGGCGTTCATCCCCGACCTCGGCGGGTGCCGCATCGGCGACCGCCCCATCGACTTCCACCTGGACGCACTGCGCAAGTTCGGCGCGATCGTCGAGAAGCTCCCCAGCGGCATCCGCCTCTCGACCGGGGGGACGCGTCTGCACGGCGCCAACATCCATCTCCCGTACCCGAGCGTCGGCGCGACCGAGCAGGTTCTGCTCACGGCCGTCCGCGCCGAGGGAGTCACGGAGCTGCGCAACGCAGCCATCGAGCCCGAGATCATGGACCTGATCGCCGTGCTGCAGAAGATGGGCGCGATCATCTCCTACGAGCCGAACCGCGTCATCGTGATCGAGGGCGTCGAGAAGCTCCGCGGCTACGACCACCGGTCGATCTTCGACCGCAACGAGGCGGCATCCTGGGCCTCTGCCGCGCTGGCCACCGACGGCGAGATCTTCGTCGGCGGCGCCAAGCAGCAGGAGATGCTGACGTTCCTCAACGTCTTCCGCAAGGCGGGCGGCTGGTTCGACATCCAGGAAGACGGCATCCTGTTCCGTCGCGACGGCGAGATCAAGCCCGTCGTGATCGAGACCGATGTTCACCCCGGCTTCATGACCGACTGGCAGCAGCCGCTGGTCGTCGCGCTCACCCAGGCACACGGTCGCTCCGTCGTGCACGAGACCGTGTACGAGAACCGGATGGGCTTCACCGATGCGCTGGTCAAGATGGGCGCCGACATCGTCGTCCACCCCCGGGGTCTCCAGGACGGCCCGCGTCGAGTCCCGCGTCGCGACCTCGAGCAGGCCGCCGTCGTCACCGGCCCCACGCCGCTGCACGGCGCTGACATCGTGGTCCCGGACCTTCGCGGCGGCTACAGCCACGTCATCGCGGCGCTGACCGCCACCGGCGAGTCGAAGGTGTCCGGCGTCGACATCCTCAGCCGCGGCTACGAGAAGTTCCTCGCCAAGCTCGACGCGCTCGGCGCCTACTTCGACGTCATCCGGTGACCGAAGTGGCGTCCCGATCATCGGAGACGAAGCGCCCGAGCATCTTCTGGCCGCTCGCGGCGCTGGTGATCCCTCCGGTCTCCCTGATCGCGAAGATCCGCGTCCGCGGGGCGGAGAAGCTGCCGCGTGAGGGCTCGTTCGTGCTGGCCCCGAACCACTACTCGGAGTTCGATCCGCTCATCGTCGCCGTCGCCGTCTGGCGTGCCGGTCGTGCGCCGCGCTTCATGGCCAAGGAAAGCCTCTTCAGGGTGCCGGTGCTCGGCTGGTTCCTGCGCCGCACCGGGATGATCCCGGTCGCTCGCACCTCCTCGGCCGCGTCCGCTCGACAGACGATGAAGCAGTCGGAAGAGCTCGTCGAGCACGGTCGGGGTGTGATCGTGTACCCCGAGGGCACGCTCACACGTGATCCCGAGCTGTGGCCGATGCGCGGCAAGTCGGGCGCGGTGCGTCTGGCACTCGCCGACGGCATACCGTTGATCCCGATGGCCCAGTGGGGGACCCAGGCGATCATGGGGCGCTATCAGAAGGGTCTCAGCCTCTGGCCGCTGCGCAAGCCGGTCCGCGTGCTCATCGGAGATCCGGTCGATGTCGCGGATCTGCGTGAACGTGCGGGCGAGCCTGCTGCCCTCAATGAAGCCACCGATCGACTCATGAACGCCATCACCGCTCTGCTCGAGGAGCTTCGAGACGAGAAGGCCCCGGCGGAGCGATGGAACCCCGCGAACCATGGCCAGAAGGAGACCGGGCGCCTTGACTCCTAAGAGAACCGTTCCGAGCGGACCGCGCGTCACGGTGATCGGCGCCGGCAGCTGGGGGACGACCTTCGGCAAGATCCTCGCCGACGGCGGCGCACACGTCACGATGTGGGCCCGGCGTGCAGAACTCGCGCAGGAGATCAACGAGGCCAAGCGCAATTCACGCTACCTCCCGGGCATCAACCTCCCGCGGACGATGGCGGCCACCCACGAACTCGCGACATCGCTCGACGGCGTGGAACAGGTGTACCTGTCGGTGCCGAGCCAGTCGCTCCGCGAGAACCTGAAGGCGCTGCGCCCGTTGCTCGCCGACAGCGACACCAAGGTCATCAGCCTCATGAAGGGCGTCGAACGCGGCACGGGTCTGCGCATGAGCCAGGTGATCCAGCAGGAACTCCGCTGCGATCCCGACCGCATCGCCGTGGCATCGGGGCCGAACCTCGCACTGGAGATCGCGCGTGAGCAGCCCACCGCAGCCGTGATCTCCTCCCGCAGTCAAGAGACGGCCGATGTCGTCGCGCGCGCGGCTCGCAACCAGTATTTCCGCACCTTCGTGAACACCGACGTGATCGGCACGGAGTTCGGCGGCGTCCTCAAGAACCTGATCGCGGTCGCGATCGGCATCGTCGACGGCGTCGGGTACGGGGAGAACACGAAGGCATCGATCATCACGCGCGGACTCGTCGAGATGACGGACTTCGCGGTGGCCAACGGTGCGCATCCGGAGACGCTCCAGGGCCTGGCCGGTCTCGGCGACCTGATCGCCACGTGCCAGTCGCCGCTGAGCAGGAACAACACGGCGGGACGCCTGCTCGGCCAGGGGTACAGCTTCCAGGACGTCGTGAAGCAGATGCAGCAGACCGCGGAAGGTCTCGCCTCCGTCGCTCCGATCCTGCAGCTCGCACGCGAAGCCGAGGTCGACATGCCCATCGTCGAGCAGGTGAAGATGGTGCTCGACGGCAAGATGGATCCGCGGGACATCGCACCCCACCTGACGACGGACGACGACACCCCGCAGGGTGAGAGGACCAACCATGGACAAGCAGACGGTGGTGGTGCTCTTCGGCGGGCGCTCCAGCGAGCATTCGATCAGTTCCGCAACGGCGGGGGGCGTGCTGGGAGCGATTGATCGCGACCGGTATGCCGTGATCCCGGTGGGCATCACCCGCGAGGGTGCATTCGTGCTGGAAGACGACGATCCCGCGAAGTTCCCGCTGGATGCGGCACATCTCCCGGAGGTCGTCGACAACGGCACTCGTGTGCTGTGGCCGGAGCCGGGTGGTGACCGCACACTGCGCGTCGTGCAGGCGGACGGCTCGGTCGAAGGCTTCGGCGAGATCGATGTGGTGCTGCCCATCCTGCATGGACCGCACGGCGAGGACGGCACGATCCAGGGCTACTTCGACACCCTCGAGGTCCCGTATGCGGGCGGCGGCGTGCTCGACTCCGCGCTCTGCATGGACAAGCACTTCATGAAGATCGCCCTCCAGGCCGCGGGCATCGCTGTCGCTCCGTGGGTGACCGTGCGCCGCCGGGAATGGGACGGGGACGCCGCGGACGTGCGCCGCCGTGCCGCCGCGCTCGGCCTGCCGCTGTTCGTGAAGCCGGCGCGCGCCGGTTCGAGCGTGGGCGTGTCGAAGGTCGACACCGCGGACGAGCTCGACGCCGCGCTGGCCGTGGCCTTCGCCGAAGACGACAAGGTGCTGATCGAGACCGGCGTGAGCGGTCGCGAGATCGAAGTCGCCGTCCTCGAGGGCGCCGACGGGGTCCGGGCGTCTCTGCCGGGCGAGATCGTGCTGACGTCCCGCGGCTTCTACGACTTCGAGGGCAAGTACCTCGGCGGCGACGGCGTCGATGTCGTGTGCCCGGCGGAGCTGACCGAAGCCGAGATCGCAGCGATTCAGCAGGCGGGTATCCGCGCGTTCGACGCGGTGGACGGCCGGGGACTCGCCCGGGTCGACATGTTCCTGACCTCGACGGGCGAGTTGGTCGTCAACGAGCTGAACACGATGCCCGGCTTCACGCCGATCTCGATGTTCCCGAAATGCTGGGTCGCCTCGGGGCTGAGCTACGGCGAACTGATCACCGAGCTGGTCGAAGCGGGCCTCCGCCGCTGAACATCGAGTTCCGCGTGGCGATCAGCTCGCGGGGAACTCGACCCGATCGGTGCACTTCGCCGTGGCCGGGGCGAGCCCGGACTGGATGCTCTGCGAGATCGAGTCCACGATCGACTGGAAGTCGATCTGCTCGCCGCGCCGGATGTTCAGCTCGACCGCGGGATCCCGGCCGTAGGTGACGAGGCGCTGACGTTCCTCCTCCTGCTCGAGGACCAGCCAATCGACGCCCCCCAGCGTGGTGCACACGAGGGCGGAGGGAGCCGGCGGCTCGACGCCGCAGCGCAGCGCGACCGCGGTGGGCTCGCCCCACGCGCCGGTGGCCTGGGCATCCGTCCACACGCGGTCGAGACCGGCGACGTTGTCGGGCAGCAGGACCGACACCGAGGCGCATGCGGGATTGTTCGCATCGTCGGCCGGTTCGAGGTGCACGGTCGTCGCGCAACCGGAGAGGACGGCGGAGAGGGTCACCGCGCCTGCGAGGGCAGCGAGGCGACGGGAACGAGGCATGCTTCCAGGCTACCGTTGACAGCATGCCCTCCCGACCCGACGCCGACGATCCACGCCTCGGCGATGTCTCCGAAGGACGCATCCTCCAGGCGATCCTGAGCCGAACGTCTTCCGCCTCGCACGCCCTCATAGGCCCGGGGGACGATGCCGCGGTCGTCGCGACCCCCTCGGGCAGTGTGGTCGCGACGACCGACACCCTGGTGCACGGACCCGACTTCCGCCTTGCCTGGTCGAGCGGGTACGACCTCGGCTGGAAGGCCGCGGCCGTGAATCTGGCGGATGTCGCTGCGATGGGCGCACGTCCGACGGCACTCCTCGTCGCGTTGGCCGTGCCTGCCGATCTCCGACTCTCCTTCGTGGAAAGGCTCGCAGACGGCTTCCGGGACGCCTGTGACGCCCTCGCGCCCGGTTGCGCGGTCGTCGGAGGGGATCTGACGGTGTCGGATGTGCTGACGGTCGCTGTGACGGCGCTCGGAGATCTCGAAGGCAGGGCGCCGGTGACCCGCAGCGGGGCGCGTCCTGGCGACGTCGTCGCGGTGGCGGGAGAACTCGGTCACGCCGCTCACGGACTGGCGGTGCTGTTCGGACGCTTTCGCGACGGAGACGTGCCGGTGGCGGTCGACCCGGCGATGCTCGCCGCAGGGGAGAGCGCGGCGGTGGCCGCGCAATTGCGCCCCTCTCCGCCGATCGGACTCGGTGCGGTCGCAGCAGCGGCCGGCGCCAGCGCGATGATGGATGTGTCGGACGGGCTCGCCCTCGACGCCCGGCGGATGGCTGCGGCCTCCGAGGTCACCATCGCGCTCGACCGCGAGACGCTCGGTGATGACCCCGAGCGTGCGATCGCCGGTGGCGAGGACCATGCGCTGCTCGCGACTTTCCCCGCGGATGCGCTTCCGCCGGGCTTCCGTGCGATCGGACGGGTGCTTCCGCGCGGCGAGGAGGACCTGCTGTGCGACGGTTCGCCGGTCGAGGTCAGCGGGTGGGACCCCTATCGCGACTGGGACTCGGTCTCGGGCTGAGCGTCGGACGTCTTCGGCTCGTCGTCCGCCCGGGGCTCGGCCCACCAGAGGGCGGTGTCGCCGTAGGTCTTCTCCCGGAACAGGTCGAGGCCGGCGGCGGGAAAGTCCGGTGGCGTGGATCGGCGTGCACGTTCGACCACGACGACGGCATCGGGGGACAGGAGCGGCGCGAGCGCGACGAGATCCGCTGTCATCGCGGCATCGTCGAGGTCGTACGGCGGATCGCTGAAGACCAGATCGAAGGGGCCGGTCGCCCGCTGCAGGAACGCGCGGACCGCGCCCTCGTGCACATGGCCCGGCGCCATGCCGCCGGCCTTCGCCACGGCCGCGGCATTGCGACGCACGATCGCGGCAGCCTGCCGTCCGCGCTCCACGAACTCCGCCGACGCCGCGCCCCGGCTCAGCGACTCGAGGCCGAGAGCACCGGATCCTGCATACAGGTCGAGGACCCGGGCTCCGTCGATGGCACTCAGCGACTCGAGTGCGCCGAAGAGCGACTCACGCACACGGTCGCTGGTGGGGCGCGTTCCCGCACCGGGTACTTCGAGTCGAGTGCCCCTGGCTCTGCCCGCTATGATCCTCGTCACCCGTTCACGATACGACAGCAGCGGTGCGGCCGGTGTCGGTCGGGTTCCCTAGACTCGGAGCATGTCGCTCTCGCTCGATTCCTCGCTGGAGGACGCGCTCGGCGCGGCGTCTGCCAAGACGCTCGGTCGTGCGTTCGCCATGCAGAGCGTCGGTGACCTCCTGGCGCACTACCCGCGCCGGTACGCCGACCCGGGTGAGCTCACCCCGATCCGCGATCTGCCGCTCGGGGAGACGGTGACCATCGTGGCAGAGGTGCTCTCCTCGAGCTTCCGGCGCATGCGCAATCGTCCGGGAGCCATGGTCGACGTGGTGATCGGAGACGGCATCGGACGCATGTCGCTCACGTTCTTCGCGAAGAACGTCGGGGCCGCGGAATGGCGCTCCAAGGATCTCGCCGTCGGCCGGCGGGGAGTCTTCTCCGGAAAGGTCGGAGAGTTCAACGGAGTGACGCAGTTCGCGCATCCGGAGTACGAGCTCTTCGACGATGAAGACTCCGCGCGGCGGAGCGCAGACGCGCGTGCGGCTGTTCCCATCCCGATCTATCCGGCCACCTCGACGATCCAGACCTGGCAGATCGCCCGGCTCATCGGACGGGTGCTGGACGACCTCGCCGAGGTGCCCGACCCGCTGACGAAGGACATCCGCGAGAGCGAAGAGCTGCTCACGGCCGGCGAGGCGCTCGAACGCATCCACCGCCCGCGGACGCGCAACGACATCGATCCGGCGGTCCGCACTCTCCGGATGCATGAGGCTCTCACATTGCAGACGGCGCTCCTGCAGCAGCGGGATGCGGTCCGGGCGCTCTCGGCGACGGCCCGTCCGGCCGGTCCCGGCGGACTCCTGGAGCGCTTCGACGCGGCGATGCCCTACACGCTGACGCCCGATCAGGAGACGGTCGGCGCGCAGATCGCGGCCGACCTGATGGGATCCTGGCCGATGAACCGGCTCGTCCAGGGTGAGGTCGGTTCGGGTAAGACCCTCGTCGCGCTGCGGGCGATGCTGCAGGTCGCCGAGAGCGGAGGCCAGGCCGCTCTGATCGCCCCCACTGAAGTTCTGGCTGGCCAACATCTGCGTTCGATCGCGAAGATGCTGGGCCCGGAACTGGCACCGCTGCTGATGCCCACGCTGCTGACCGGGCAGCTTCCTGCTGCCGAGAGACGCAAGGCCGCCCTCCGGGTCGCCTCGGGTCAGGCGCTCATCGTGGTCGGCACGCACGCCTTGCTGGGGGAGAAGACCACCTTCGCCGATCTCGGCCTCGTGGTGGTGGACGAGCAGCACCGCTTCGGCGTCGAACAGCGTGAGGCACTTCGCGCCAAGGGGTCGAGTCCGCACGCACTGGTCCTCACGGCGACGCCGATCCCGCGAACGGTGGCGATGACGGTGTTCGGCGACCTCGACACCTCGGTCATCCGGACGATGCCGGCCGGCCGTGCGGGCATCGAGTCCTTCGTGGCACCGCTGGCCGAGCACCCGGGATGGTTCAACCGGGTCTGGGAGCGCGCGGCAGAGGAGATCGCGCAGGGCCGCCAGGTCTTCGCCGTGTGCGCCGCGATCGATACCGCCAAGAAGACCGCAGAGGCCGGTGAGCAGCCGCCTCTCGCCCCCGATGGGGCCTCCGGCCCCCGGTGGGGGGTGGTGCAGCTCGATGAGGCGCTGGCGACGCATCCGACGCTCGGCGGGATCCGTCGTGCCGTGCTCCACGGCCGGATGCCGTCGGAGGAGAAGGATGCGGTGATGCAGGCGTTCGCGCGCGGTGACATCGATCTGCTCCTGGCGACCACGGTCATCGAGGTCGGCGTCGATGTACCGAATGCATCGACGATGATCGTGCTCGATGCCGACAGGTTCGGTGTGTCCCAGCTGCATCAGCTGCGAGGGCGCGTCGGCCGTGGCGGCGTGCCTGGTCTCTGCTTGCTGGTCACCGAAGCGGAATCCGGCTCCCTCGCGCGGGATCGCGTCGACGCGGTCGCGGCGACGCTCGACGGGTTCGCTCTGGCAGAGGTCGATCTGGAACTGCGCGGCGAGGGCGATGTGCTCGGCGCGGCGCAAGCCGGGGTGCGTTCCTCGCTGAAGCTCCTCCGTGTCGTGAAGGATGCGGGTCTCATCACCCGAGCGCGTGAACTGGCCGAGACGATCCTCGTGGCAGACCCTGCTCTCGACGCGCATCCGGGCCTGCGTGAGGCCATCGCCCGCCGCGTGAGTGACGAGGACCGTGCGGCGCTCGCGAAGAACTGAGGTGCGCGCGAGGTGCCCTAGGCTGGTGGCATGAGCAGCAGGATCGCCGTCGTCCCGGGTTCCTTCGATCCGCCGACCCTGGGTCATCTCGATGTGATCCGTCGGGCCGCGGCCCTGTACGACGAGCTCCACGTGCTCGTGGTGCACAACCCGGGCAAGGAGGCGATGCTCCCGATCGCACAGCGCCTGTCGCTGCTGGAGCGTTCGATCGCCGACGACGGGATGTCGGGGAACATCGTGATCGGGTCATGGACCATGGGTCTGCTGGTCGACTATGCGCGCGATGTCGGCGCCGGTGTGCTCGTGAAGGGCATCCGCTCCCAGATCGACGTCGCGTACGAGTCCCCGATGGCGATCGTCAATCGGCACCTCGCCGGCATCGAGACCGTGTTCCTGCTGCCCGATCCCTCGCATGCGATGGTCTCGAGCTCCCTGGTGCGTCAGGTCGCTTCGCTCGGCGGCGACGTCGCACCGTTCGTTCCGCCGGCGGTTGCCGACTTCCTCGACACGGGCGCCCGCGGAATCTGACCGCCGTTCCTGAGTACGGGCTCGGCGCGACCCTGGGGCGACCCGGGTAGCATGGCGGAGTGCGCTCTCGAATGAACGGTCCCTTCGTGCTCCCCGTCCGCGACATCGTCCGGCGACCGGGGGAGATGCGTGAACACGAGTTCTCCGTGGCTCTCAAAGAGGCATGGGGAGAGGGCATCGTGACGTTCGAAGCCGGCTCCGAGATGGCCCTCGACGTGCGGCTGGAGTCCGTTCACGAGGGGATTCTCGTGTCCGGAACGGCCGATGCAGAATACGTCGGCGTCTGCGGCAGATGCCTGATCGACATCGCCCGGCCCGTCGAAGTCGAGTTCCAGGAGCTTTTCGCGTATCCTGGTGAGGAAGAAACTGACTTCGAGGTTCAAGACGACCACGTGGATCTTGAAACTCTCGTCAGGGATGCGGCCGTATTGTCGCTTCCTTTTCAGCCGGTGTGTCAGCCGGATTGCCCGGGTCTCGACCCGAAAACGGGTGAGCGACTGGCCGTGAACACCGGAACGGAGCAGGTGGCTCCCATCGATCCTCGATGGAGTGCGCTCCAGAACATCACAGACCAAGACGGCGCGGAAGAATCTCGCGCCGCCGAGAAAGAAGAGAGCTAGTCATGGCTGGTAACCCCCCGAAGCGCAAGGTTTCCCGTTCGAACACCCGCTCGCGCCGCGCGCAGTGGAAGGCGGCTCCCGTCGCCCTCGTCAAGACCATCGAGAACGGTCAGGTCGTCTACAGCCGTCCGCACCAGGCGAAGGTCGTCACCGACTCGCAGGGCACCGAGCTCTTCCTGGAGTACAAGGGCCGCAAGGTCGCCGACGTCTGAGTCGCGTACCGTGACGGAGGTCCCCGGGGGGACGAGACCTCTCCCAGATAAGCTCCGCGTCGAGATCGACGCGGAGCTTCTGGGGTTGGCCCTCACCCACCGCTCCTACGCGTATGAGCACGGCGGCATACCGCACAACGAGCGCCTGGAGTTCCTCGGCGACTCGGTGCTCGGGCAAGCGGTGACCGTCATGCTGTTCACCACGCACCCGGACCTCGACGAGGGTGAGCTGGCTAAGCGACGTGCGAGCGTCGTCTCGACCGTCGCGCTTGCAGAGGTGGCGCGGGGGATCGATCTCGGCAGTCACCTGTTGCTCGGACGCGGAGAAGAGCAGACCGGTGGTCGCGATAAGGATTCGATCCTCGCCGACACCATGGAAGCGGTGATCGGGGCCACCTATCTCTCCGCAGGACCGGATGCGGCCACGGAACTCGTCCTGCGTCTCACGAAGCCGCTGCTCGCCGACCCGGAGCGCTACGGCGCGGCGATGGATCCCAAGACGAGTCTGCAGGAACTCGCCGCCCGCGTCGGTGCGACGCCGCCCCAGTACTCGATCGAGGCGAGCGGTCCCGATCATGACCGTCGTTTCACGGCGACCGTCGTCGTCGGTGACGTGACCATGACCGGCACCGGCAGCAGCAAGAAGACCGCGGAGATGGCGGCCGCCCTCAGCGCCTGGCGCACGCTCAGCGCGCGTGCCTGAGCTCCCTGAAGTCGAGGTCGTCCGCGCCGGCCTCGCGCCGGCCGCTGTGGGATCCCTGATCACCTCGGTGAGCGTGTTCGATGAACGCGCGCTCACGCGGCACTCCGCCGGCGCGGAGGACTTCGTCGCCCGTCTCGAGGGGCGACGTTTCGCCGCGGCCTCTCGCCGGGGGAAGTTCCTCTGGCTTCCGCTCGATGATGACGACTCCGCGTTGATCGCGCACCTGGGGATGAGTGGGCAGATGCTCCTGCGCGCACCGGAGGCCACCGCGGAGCGACACGAACGTGTGCGCATCGGCATCGAGCATCCCGAACATGGCGAACTCGCTATCGTGTTCGCAGACCAGCGCACCTTCGGCTCGCTCGCGGTCGACGCCCTGGTGGACGACGGCGGTTCGAGGATTCCGACCCAAGTCGTCCACATCGCCCGCGACCCGCTCGATCGCCGCTTCGATGACGACGCCTTCCGCGCGGCGCTCGCCCGGCGTGGCAGCGCGATCAAGCGGGTCCTCCTCGATCAGGGCGTGGTGAGCGGTATCGGCAACATCTACGCCGACGAGTCCCTCTGGGCGGCGCGCATCCACCCCGAGACCCCCGCGGCCCGCCTGTCGACGCCGTCGGTGCGCAGACTGCTGGCCGAAGTGCGCAGCGTGCTGGAGAAGGCGCTTGCCGAGGGCGGGACGAGTTTCGACGCCCAGTACGTCAACGTCAACGGGCAGGCGGGTTACTTCGCTCACTCCCTCAACGCCTACGGGCGACAGGGAGAACCCTGCGCACGATGCGGCACGAGTATCCGTCGTGTGTCGTTCATGAACCGCTCGTCGCACTTCTGCCCGTCCTGCCAGCGTCGGCGCTGACCTCTTCGCGTCACGCGGTCCGGAACGCCTTTCGCAGGAGCGGACGCGTCGCCCAGGTGCTGGCCCACACGAGGGCGATGCCGACACCGACCACAGCGCTGATCGTCAGCACCGACACGGGCGCCGTGATCACCGCGATCCCCACGAGCGGGAACACCAGGAGTGCCGCGATCAGAGCCGAGCCGAGCGCCGTGACGAGCAGGGGAGACATGATCGCGCGACGGCGGGCACGATCCACCGTCTCCACCGGCATGCCCAAGTGATGGAGGCTGCGATGCAGCTCCCGCTGGTCGAGCACGTCCGATGCCTGATTGACTCCGACGGAGGCGGCGACCATGAGGAATGAGCCGATCAACGTGATGATGAGACCCGTGCGGATATCACGGGCGAGGGCGAAGTCGGCGGCGGATGCATCCGCGCTCGTCATCACATTCATCAGCGCGACGCCGGTGCCTGCGAACACGGCCATGAAGCTCGCCATCGCGATGCCGCCGACCTGACGCCAGGCCGCTTTCGGCGAGTCGAGAACGATGCGTGCCGCGAGCAACCGCTCGGGCTGTTCGGCACGACGCAGCTGGCGGGACGCCGAGACCTTGAGAACCCAGGGGCCGATCACGTTGAGGACGGCCAGGGCGGCGCCGAACAGTCCGGCGAGGACGACGACGGTGATGACGAAGCCGCCGATTGACGGGAACACCGTGATCAATACGAAGGCGATCGCGATGGCACCGGCAGCGAGAAGAGCGCGGATCCAGTGCACGCTCGACACGGTCGTGCGGGTGCGGACACCGAGTGGTGAGATCACGACGCGACGGAGGCCGATGACCGCACTCGCGGACGCGAGCACGAGCACACCGGCGAAGACGAGGGCGATCAGTGGCGGTGGAAGGATGACCGCGCCGAATCCGAGCGGTTCGCCCCGGAAGGGGATGAGCCCGATCAGAGGGCTGATCGCGAGGTGCCCGAGGACACCGGCGAGTGCTCCGGCGGCGGCGACGAGGGCAGACTCGGCGACCGTGACCACGGTGACGCCACCGGGGGTGACCCCCAGCAGGCGAAGTGTCGAGAGTCGTTCGTCACGGCGGCGCGCCGACAGGCGTGCCGCCG
>NZ_JRKC01000069.1:0-15329 GCF_000800925.1 Microbacterium sp. ZOR0019
CGCGCGACTCGCCGCGCGGTACGGGTTCGCACTGCGTGCCGGCATGGTGCTGCTCGCCGGAGCCGCGACCGCCGCCGTCCCCCTGCCCGACCGCGGCGTCGTCGAGGCGTCCATCGCCGGACTCGGGCGCGTCGGCGTCCGCACGCACGAGGGATCCGACGAGCCCGAGGAGGGAGCACGATGACCGATTCACGAGGGATCCTCGTCGAGGGCAAGGCGACGCCCCGAGGGCGCTTTCCGCACGCGAAGGTCTCCGGTGACCTCGTGTTCGTCTCCGGGACGTCGAGCCGGCGCCCCGACAACACGATCGCCGGTGCGGAGGTCGACGAGCTCGGCGCCACACGTCTCGACATCGCGGTGCAGACCCGCGCCGTCATCGAGAACATCCGCGCGGTGCTCGCCGCCGCCGGGTGCGACCTCGGCGATCTGGTCCAGGCGACCACCTTCCTCGTCGACATGAACGACTTCGCCGCGTACAACGCCGTCTGGGCCGAGTACTTCGACGAGCAGGGCCCGGCCCGCACCACGGTCGCCGTGCACGCCCTGCCCCATCCGCATCTGCGCATCGAGATCCAGGCGATCGCGCGCCGGCCCGACCCCATCACCGCTGCCACTCTCGAGGAGGAGAAATGAGCACCATCCCACCCGTCATCGATTTCCCCGCATGGATCAAGGAGAACGAGCATCTCCTGAAGCCACCGGTCAACAACAAGGCTGCCTGGGCACCGATGGGCGACTTCATCGTGCAGGTCGTCGGCGGACCCAACCAGCGCACGGACTTCCACTTCGACCCCTATGAGGAGTGGTTCTACCAGTACCGCGGCAACATGCACGTCAACATCCAGACGCCGGAAGGTCTGCAGCGCATCGACATCCGCGAGGGTGAGATGTGGCTGCTGCCGGGTAACGTCTTCCACTCTCCGCAGCGCCCCGAAGAGGGCTCCATCGGCATCGTGATCGAGCGCATCCGCGAAGAGGGCACGCTCGAGAAGTTCGCCTGGTTCTGCCCGAACTGCAATGCCAAGGTGCACGAGGTCGAGCTGCAGGTGCGCGACATCGTCGAGGACCTGCCGCCGGTGTTCCGTGACTTCTACGAGAGCGAAGAGGGGCGTACCTGCCCGCAGTGCGGAACCGTCCACCCCGGCAAGGGCTGAAGCCCCTTGGGCACGATCGACGTCCACACGCACTTCGTGCCGAGCGCCTGGCCCGACCTGTCGACACAGGTCGGGCCAGGTCTCTGGCCGACCCTTCGCGTGGACTCCGAACGCGACGCGATGATCATGCTCGGCGAGACCGAGTTCCGCCGCATCGGCGACGACTGCTGGGATGCCTCGGTGCGCCTGGCCGACATGGATGCCGACGGCGTCGAGATGCAGGTCGTCTCCCCCACCCCGCTGTTCTTCTCCTACGACAAGTCGGGGGATGAAGCGGTCAAGGTCGCACGCATCTTCAACGATCTCGCTCTGGAGATCTGCGCCCCGGCACCGGAGCGGCTGATCCCGTTCGCCCAGGTGCCGCTGCAGGATCCGGATGCCGCGTGCGCCGAGGCCGACCGTGCGCTCGCCTCCGGCCACGCGGGCGTCGAGATCGGCAACCACGTGGGTGACCGCGACCTCGACGACGAGGGCATGGTGATGTTCCTCCAGCACTGCGCCGACAACGACATCCCGGTGTTCGTGCATCCGTGGGACATGCCGGGTTCGCCGCGGCTCGACCGATGGATGGCACGCTGGCTCACCGGCATGCCCGCCGAGACGCACCTGTCGATCATCGCCATGATCCTGGGCGGTGTCTTCGATCGTGTACCACCGACTCTCCGTCTCGCGTTCGCGCACGGAGGAGGCTCCTTCGCATTCTGGCTCGGGCGCTTCGAGAACGCGTGGCTGCAGCGCCCTGACCTCATCGGGGTCAGCGAACGGCCGCCGTCGGCATACCTCGACCGCTTCAGCGTCGACAGCGTCGTCTTCGACCCGGTCGCGTTGCGGGCGCTGGTGGAGACGCTCGGCACGAGTCAGGTGATGGTGGGCAGCGACTACCCGTACCCGCTCGGCGAGCGTCCGGTCGGCAGCGTCGTCGACCGGGCCGACTTCCTCGACGAGGCGCAGAAGCGCGCCATCCGCAGCGACAACGCGCTGCGGTTCCTGGGGCGCTGAGCCCGCATCGACTTCGAACGGACTGTTCCATGAGCATCACCCCGACCCGCACCGCCATCGACCGCGCCACGTGCCTGGCCCTCGACGACGCCGACCCGCTCGCACCGATGCGGGAACGGTTCGTGCTGCCGGACGATGTGATCTACCTCGACGGGAACTCGCTCGGTGCGCTCCCCCGCCACACCGCGGCACGCCTGGAGCAGGTCATCACCGAGGAGTGGGGGACGGGGCTCATCCGCAGTTGGAACGAGGCCGGGTGGTTCGCCAAGCCGCGCACGATCGGTGACAGGATCGCACCACTGATCGGCGCCGACGCCGGCGAGGTCGTGCTCGGCGACTCCACGTCGGCGAGTCTGTTCCAAGCGGCGGTCGCGGCGGTCCGGCTCCGCCCCGGTCGCCGCGTGATCGTCGCGGAGCGGGGGAACTTCCCCACCGACCTCTACATGCTCGAGGCGGTGCAGGAACTCCTGGGCGGCGGGGTTCCGCTGGAGCGTCGACTGATCGCCGACGACGGACCGACCCTCGACGAGGTGCTCGACGACCATGTCGCGGTCGTCGTGCTCACCCAGGTCGACTACCGCACCGGGCGGATGCACGACATCGCCGAGGTCACACGAAAGGTGCACGCCGCGGGCGCGCTCGTCATCTGGGACCTCTGCCACAGCGTCGGCGCGGTCCCGATCGACCTGAACGCTGCGGAGGCGGACTTCGCGGTGGGCTGCACCTACAAATACCTCAACGGCGGACCGGGCTCACCCTCGTTCATCTGGGCCGCCGCCCGACACCACGGCACCGCTCGGCCGGCTCTGACCGGCTGGCACGGCCATGCACGACCGTTCGACTTCACGGTCGACTACGCCCCCGCCGCGGGGATCGAACGCTTCCGCGTCGGCACCCCGCAGCTGCTTTCGGTGGCCGGACTCGAAGCGAGTCTCGACATCTGGGACGACGTGGATCTGACCCTCGTGCGGGAGAAGAGCCTGCGCCTCACCGAGCTCTTCCTGTCCCTCGTCGACACGCGCCTGACCCCGCGCTGGGGCATCGAGCCGGTCACCCCTCGCGAATCGGCCCGCCGTGGCAGCCAGGTCTCCCTGCGCCATGAAGACGGCTACGCGGTGATGCAGGCGTTGATCGAGCGCGGCGTGATCGGCGACTTCCGCGCTCCCGACCTCATCCGCTTCGGCTTCACCCCCCTGTACACCTCCTACACCGACGTGTGGGATGCCGTGGAGGCCCTGGAGGACGTGCTGCACAGTGGGATCTGGCGCGAACCCCGTTTCGCGCGCCGCGGCACCGTCACCTGAGCCCGGGCCCTGCCTCATCTGCATGACCCGCGCCCTCGCCTCACCTGCATGACCCGGGGACACCTGCATGACCGTGCCCGGCGATCCCGCCATGCATCCGTGCGGGAGTCATGCATGCGTACCCGGAAGGCGGCCCGGAAGGAGGCGCGGAACTGTGCGTGTCAGGATCCGTCGGCTGCGGCCTCCGTGGCGGCGGCATCCAGGAGCGCGATCACACCGTCACGCACGTGGTTCAGGTGCGACTCGAGCACGCGCAGCGCCTCCTCCGCATCGCCCGCGGCGACCACGTCGATCAACTCGCCGTGCGAGTGATCATGGCTGCCGGGGGAGACCAGACGCCAGCCCAGCACGTAGCGGCCGAGCTTCAGACGGAGCTGCTCGATCATCTCCCACATCAGCGGACGCGACTGCGCGTCGTAGAGCGTCGCGTAGAACTCGGTGCGCGCCTCCACGAACTCCCCGCCTTCGGAGATGTCGTCGGCGGTCCGGGCGAGCTCACGCAGAGCCGCGACCCGTTCCGGAGTCATCTCGGCCATCGCCAGCCGCAGCGCCTCCTTCTCGAGCAGGGTGCGCAGGTGGTACACCTCGGTGGCTTCCTCGACCGACAGCGCGCGCACCATCGCCCCGCGGCGGGCGTGGAAGATCACGAGGCCGTCCGCCTCCAACTGGATCAGCGCGGATCGGATCGGCAGGCGCGAGATGCCGATCGACTCGGCCAGCGTCTCCTGCCGCAGCTTCATCCCGGGAGGGAGCGTGCCGTCGAGGATCGCATCGCGGATGATGTCGTACGCCATCGCGCCCACCGACCGGTATCCGGCTCCGTGCCGCTGCGCGAGTCTCTGCAGCGCGTCGGCCCGATCCTTCGCCGACGCGACGTTTCCTGATTGCACCATGGAGCGACAGTATCGGATGATCGCACCGAACTCTGCATTCTGGATCCAAAATCACGTCCGTGTCCTCGTACGGCCGTGCCCTCACGCCCCGGAGACGCCGAACGCCCCCTCTCCCGAAGGAGAGGGGGCGTTCGAGAACAGCGTTACTTCGCGGCGATGACCTGCAGCGTGATGACTGCAGTGACGTCTTCGTGCAGACGCACGGTCGCCTCGTGGTCGCCGGTCGACTTGATCGGCGAGGTGATGTGCACCTTGCGCTTGTCGATCGACCCCAGGCCGGCGGCTGCGACAGCATCCGCGACGTGGTCGGTCTTGACCGAGCCGAAGAGACGACCCTCTTTGCCGGCCTTGACCGTGAGGCGCACCTTGGTGCCCTCGAGAGCGTTCTTCAGCGCGACAGCGTCGTCACGATCGTGGATCGCGCGTGCCTGACGCGCGGCCTGGATCGATGCGACCTGCTTTTCGCCACCGCGGGTCCACGCCGTGGCGAAACCCTGGGGGATGAGGAAGTTCCGGGCGTACCCGTTCTTGACCTCGACCACGTCACCGGCGCTACCGAGCCCGGCGACCTCATTCGTGAGAATCAGCTTTGCCATCTCGATACCCCTTACCGGCCGGCGCCAGCGTAGGGCAGGAGCGCCATTTCGCGCGCGTTCTTGATCGCCGTGGCGATCAGACGCTGCTCCTGCACCGAGACACCGGTGATACGACGGGCGCGGATCTTGCCGCGCTCCGAGACGAACTTGCGAAGGGTGGCGACATCCTTGTAATCGATGACACCGACCCGGATGGACTTCGCGGGAGCAGCGTTCTTCGCGCCCTTCCGCGGCTTGCGGCGGTCGCCGCTCGACTTTCCAGCCATTGTTTTTCCTTAGTGATGAGCGGATGCCGGCCCTGCGGACCGGATCCAGAAGTTGTTCAGAACGGAGTGTCGTCGCCGAAGCTGCCCGGAGTGCTCCAGGCATCCGCGCTGGTCGACGAGCCGGGCGTGGACCACGGCTCCTCCGACACCTGCTGCTGCGCGGGGCGCGACTGTCCGCCGCCGCCACCACCGGCACCGCCGGTCGAGGCCGCGCGCGTGACCTGAGCGGTCGCGTACCGGAGCGAGGGGCCGATCTCGTCGACCTCCAGCTCGATCGCGGTGCGCTGGTTGCCCTCGCGGTCCTGGTAGGAGCGCTGACGCAGACGGCCCTGCGCGATGACGCGCATGCCCTTCGTCAGCGAGCCCGCCACGTGCTCGGCGAACTCGCGCCACACGGATGCACGGAGGAACAGCGCATCGCCGTCCTTCCACTCATTCGCAGCGCGGTCGAAGTTCCGAGGCGTCGAAGCGATGGTGAAGTTCGCCACCGGCAGCCCGTTCTGCGTGTAGCGCAGCTCGGGATCGGCCGTGAGGTTTCCCACCACGGTGATGACGGTTTCGCCAGCCATGGACGTCAGGCCTTCGCAGCCTTGGCGGCCTTGCGAGCAGCCTTCTCTTCGCTGCGCTTGGCCTCGGAAGCGATCATCGCCTGAGCCTCTTCAGCGCGGAGGACCTTGGTGCGCATGATCTGCTCGTTCAGCTTCAGCTGACGGTCGAGCTCCTGCGTGGCGGCGCTGGTCGCGGTGAAGTTGACGACGGCGTAGATGCCCTCGTTCTTCTTCTGGATCTCGTATGCGAGACGGCGCTTGCCCCAGATGTCGACGTTCTCGATAGAGCCACCATCGTTGGTGATGACCTTCAGGAACTTGTCGAGCGTCGGGGCGACCTGGCGCTCGTCGATCTCGGGGGTCAGAATGACCATGAGTTCGTACTGGTGCGTCACTTACCCACCTCCTTCGGACTAGAACGGCTCTCGGGACTTTCCCGGGAGCAGGAGGGTGTGTGCACGTGTCTGCCCCAGGATTCCCGATTGGAGTCCGGAAGGCAGACAACCTGCACAGTCTAGCGGATTGCGCCCCGGGTTGCTGAACCGCGGCCTCTGTGCGAGAACGGAGAGCATCCGCGCGTGGAGCGGCGTGTCCGGGCGAGGCGTGCCGCCCCGCCCGCGGTTCGTCTCCGTTTCGGCCGCCCCGTCCTCAAAGGATCAGTACGTGACCGGAGGTACTTCCGCCCACACGGTACGGTCGTCGACCGAGGGCGCTGCGGGGATGCGGCCGGCTCCGTCCGGTTCCGGGATCGCCGCCAGCAGCGCCTGCGTGTAGGGATGCTGCGGGGCGGCCCACAGCGGCGCTGTCGGCCCCGACTCCAGCACGCGACCGCCGAACATCACGTGGGTCCGGTCGGCGATGCGTCGCACCACCGCGAGGTCGTGCGAGATGAACAGCATCCCCGCTCCCGACTCCGCGACCAGGTCGCGCATGAGCCGGGCGACGCTCGTCTGCGTCGAGGCGTCGAGGGCGGAGATCGGCTCGTCGGCCACGAGGAGCGACGGCCGCGCAGCCAACGCCCGCGCGATCGCGAGGCGCTGCTTCTGCCCGCCCGAGAACTGGTGGGGGAAGCGCGTGCTGACCTCGGTCGGCAGCCCGACGCGGTCGAGCCATTCGTCGACCGTTGATCCGGCCTCGCCGCGGGCCCGTGCCGTCGCGATGCCGTCCGCGATCTGGTCGCCCACACGCCGTCGGGGGTTCAGCGACGTGGACGGGTCCTGGAACACCATCTGGATACCGGTCATCGCGGTGGGTCGACGACGGATGCCGAGCGGTGCGACGGGCACATCGCGGAAACGGACGGCACCGCCCGCGATCTTCTCGATGCCGACGACGGCGCGGGCGAGGCTCGACTTCCCGCTTCCGGACTCGCCGACGAGAGCCACGGTCTCCCCCGCGGCCACGCTGATCGACACGCCGTTCACGGCGACGACGGGCGGATTTCCCGGGTAGCGCACGACCACGTCCTGCGCGTCGAGGACGGCGACCTCACTCATCTGCGGACTCCTGTTCCGGTGCCTCGTCGACCCGCGAGCCCGGCAGGGCCGCGAGCAGCATGCGCGTGTAGTCGTGATGAGGATCGAGGAAGAGCGTCTCCCGGTCGGCGAGCTCCACGATCCGCCCGTCCTTCATGACGGCCACCCTGTCGGCGATCGCGCTCATCACGCCCAGGTCATGCGTCACGAGCAGCACCGCGAGGTTCCGCTCGACCGCGAGGTCGCGCAGCAGCTTCAGGATGCCCGCCTGCACCGTGACGTCGAGGGCCGTCGTGGGCTCGTCGGCCAGCAGCACCTCGGGGTCGCACGCGAGGGCGCACGCGATCGCGATGCGCTGGCGCTGTCCGCCGGAGAACTGATGCGGATAGCGTTTCAGCGCCTCGGCGGGATTCGGCACCTGCACGGTCTCGAGCAGCTCCACCGCCCGCGCCCGTGCGGCGGCGCCCGTGAGTCCGAGGTGCACACGCATGTGATCGGTGAGCTGACGGCCCACCGGAAGCTGCGGGTGCAGCGAGGCGGACGGATCCTGGAACACCATGGCGATCCGCTTGCCCCGCACGCGGTTGAGCGCGCGTCGGCGCAGGCCGACGAGTTCTTCGTCCCCGAGCAGGATCGATCCCCCGGTGCGCGCCTGCCGCGGCAGCAGCCCCAGCACGGCGAGCGAGGTGAGGGTCTTGCCGGATCCGGATTCCCCCGCGAGCCCCTGGACACGACCCGCCTCGAGTTCGAGCGAGACGCCCTTCACCAGCGGACGGCCGATGTCGATCGTGAGGTCGCGGATGCGCAGGACCGTGGCTCCCTGGGCGCTCATGCCGTCGCCCCCGTCGCCGATGCCGCGTGCTCGTCGGCCTTCTCGTGCGTGATCTCCGCGGTCGGGTCGAGCACGTCGCGCATCGCGTCACCGAGGAAGTTGAACGCCAGCACGACCGTGAGGATCGCGAGGCCCGGGAACACCCCGAGCCACCAGGCGTCGAAGTTCTGCATCGCTGCGGAGATCATCGACCCCCACTCCGCCGTCGGCGGCTGTGCACCGAGACCGAGGAAGGAGAGTCCGGAGAGGAGGAGGATGGCCGCGCCGATGTCGAGCGTGGCGAGGACCAGGATCGGGCCGGCGATGTTCGGCAGGATGTCGACGACCAGCGTGCGCACCGGCGAGTGTCCGAGGAGCCGGCCCGCGATCACGTAGTTCTGCCCGCGCAGCCCCAGCACGATGCTCCGTGTGACACGCGAGTATTGCGGCCAGGACACGACGATCGCGGCGATCACCGCGTTGAAGAGGGAAGGTCCGAGCGAAGCCGCGACCACCATGGCCAGGATCACGGTCGGGAACGCCATGAACAGATCGGTGATGCGCATCAGGGTCTCGTCGACCCAGCCACCGAAGTACCCGGCGACGGCGCCGATGACCGTGCCGATGATCATGGCGGCGATCACGAGCATGAGCGCGAGCGGAAGGCTCACCGTCGCGCCCGTCATCAGCCGGGAGAAGATGTCGCGGCCGTTGCCGTCGGTGCCGAGGAGCGTGTCGATCCCCGGCGCCTGCAGACGCGGCAGCACCTGCGCGTTCGGCGGATACGGCACCCACCACTGGGCGGTGAAGGCCACGATGACCCAGGCGCCCGCGATCACGGTGCCGATGATGCCGAGCGGGGTGCGCCAGGCTCGGGGCCAGCGGAAGCGGAAGCGACCGGCCGGGATGGCGGCGGCGATGCGGCTCATGCGATCCTCACTCTCGGGTCGAGCACGCCGTAGAGGATGTCGACGATGAAGTTGATGAGGAGGTAGATGATGCCGACCACGAGACCGACCCCCATGATGCCTGGCAGATCGAGGTTCGCGGCCGAGTTGTACGCGTAGGTACCCAGTCCGGGCCAGGCGAACACGGACTCGACGAGCACCGTGCCCGAGAGCAGGGCTCCGAACGCGACACCCACGACCGTGAGGATCGGCAGCGAGGCACCCCGCAGGACGTAGCCGAGGATCACCCGCATGGCCGGGAGTCCCTTGGCCCGGGCGGCGCGCACGTAGTCGCTCCCCAGGACCTCGAGCACCGAGGTGCGGATGAAGCGGGTCAGCAGGCCGATCGTCACGAGCGAGAGCACCATGACGGGGAGGGCGAGGTGCGCGAGGGCGTCGAAGAACCCGACCGCGTCTCCGTTCAGGAGATAGTCGACCGTGTAGAGCCCGGTCACGCGCGGCGGCGGGGTGATCGACGGCGAGATGCGCCCGGAGCCCGGAGCGATCCGCAGCTCCAGGAAGAAGACGTAGAAGCTGACGAGCGCCAGCCAGAACGTCGGCACGCTCAGGCCCACCAGCGTGACCACGCGGATGACCTGGTCGGTGACCAGTCCGCGACGGTAGGCGGCGAGGGTGCCGAGCACGATGCTCACAGCGAGACTGACGATGATCGCACCGATCGCGATCTCGATGGTCGCCGGCACCGCGGTGGCGAGGTCGCTGGTGACCGGGCGTCCGGTCACCAGCGACGTGCCGAGGTCTCCGCGGAGCAGATTCCCCATGTAGATGAAGTACTGCACGAACAGTGGCTGGTCGAGACCCTGCTCCTTGATGAACGCTTCGCGCGTCGCGGGGTTCTGCGACGCGCCCTCACCGAGCGCGGCCGAGACCGGGTCCCCCGGCACCAGGTTGGTGAGCGCGAACGTGACGATCGTCACGCCCACCAACAGGAGCAGGGAGGTGCCGGCCCGCCGCAGCAGGTATCCGACCAGAGGCGATCGACGCCGTTGCGCCTGCCTCTGCACCGCCACTGTCGTCATGAGATGTCCGCTCAGCCGGCCGGCGTGATCTCGGCGATGTCCATCTCCCACACGGAGTTGTACACGGCGCCCTTCACGCTGTCGGCGGAGGAGATGTTGCGACCGGGGACGATCATCGGGACGAACGGCCCCTCGGCCTGCATGGCCTCGGCGAACTCCGTGAAGGCGGCCGTGCGCTGGTCGGCGTCGGTCGCGGCGGCGGCACCGGCGGCGATCCCGGCGATCTCCGGGTTGGCCTCTGCGGCCCAGCCGGCGCGCAGGCCGACCTTCAGCCCCGGACCGAACGGCAGGAAGTTCGCGGAGTCCGCGTAGTCGGGGCCCCAGAACCAGAGGCCGAAGCCCTCGGTGCCGTTGACGTAGGCGTCGAGCTCGGTCGCGAACGGCGCGGGGGCGAGGTCGACCGTGATGCCGGCGTCCTTGAGCTGCGCCTGGATGCGCTCGGCGAGCGGCGTGAACTCCACGCCTCCGACCGGGTAGTCGTTCGGGAACTGCAGCTTCAGCGTCTGGCCGGTGTAGCCGGCTTCTTCGAGTGCGGCCGCGGTCTTGTCGAGGTCCTGCTCCACGCCGCTGTCGAGCGCGCCCTCGAATCCGGGCGGGATGACACCGGTCGCCTGCACGGATCCGGCGCCGGCCAGCTCCAGCAGCGCGTCGTAGTCGAGTGCGTAGCGGATGGCCTCGGCGATCTTGACGTTCGCCAGGTCACCGGCGACCGCTTCGGACTGGTTCAGCAGCAGGAAGATCGTCTGGCCGGAGGGGACCGAGTCGACCGTGATGCCGTCGCCGAGACCGGCCACCTGGTCGCCGTTCAGGTCCATCGCGACCATCGAGTCGCCGCCCTTGAGGTTGGCGAGCTGCGTGGCGCTCTCCGACACGTTGCGCACGACCACGCGCTTGTAGTCCGATGCCTCGTCGCCGTTGTACTCGTCGTTCTTCGTCAGCACGACCTGCGAGCTGAGGTCGAGGGTGTCGAGCACGAAGGGGCCGGAGCCCGCGGAAGCGCCGTCGAGGAACTTCTGCGCCGAGTCGGTGCCGTCGGTGGCGCCGCCGTTCTCGAGCACGACATCGGAGTTGACGATACCCAGGGCGGGGTTCGCGAGGATCGCGGGCAGCTGCAGCAGCGGGGTCTCGGAGGTGAAGCGGATCGTCTTGTCGTCGACCTCGGTGATGGTCAGGCCGCCGAGGAGGAAGTTCGGCTTGGCGTCTTCCATGCCCTGGATGCGCTGCAGCGAGAAGACGACGTCCTTGGCCTCGATCGGCGAGCCGTCGGAGAAGACGCGGTCGCCCTCGAGCGTGAATGTGAACTCGGTGGCCTCGTCGTTCTGCTCCCACGAGGCGAGCCCGGGAACGGGAGTCGAGACATCGGAGCCCTCGAAGTCGACGAGGGTCTCGTACAGTGCCTTCGCGATCATGTTTCCGGTCGGGTCGTAGGTGTGACCCGGGTCGGTGGTCTCGATCGAGAACGCGGTGTCGATGACGAGGGAGTCGGAGCCGGAGGAGTTGTCGCCGTTGTTGGCGGAGTTCCCTCCCGAGCATCCTGCGAGCGCGAGGAGCGCGACGGCTCCGAGCGCGATGACCGGCGTGATACGGCGTGACGACATGAGGGCCTCCAGAGGCGAGGAGTACATTCGGGTGAGTCGCCACCGATGTGGACGACCGTGGATCAGATTCGCATCATATGCGACGATGTGTCCAGCAAGAGTGGGTCACCTCGACACGCTCTGTCCAGAACCTCGACCGTGAGGAACAATATGTCCAGCAAGGATGCGGAACACTCGAAGCATTCTGGACGAAGTGCTGCCCCTTTGGACGAGACGGCATACAGAATCCTCGAAGTCCTCCGGGATAACGGTCGCGTCTCGATCGCGGCGCTCGCCGAGAAGATCGGAATATCGCGCGCGAACGCCTACACCCGGGTCGAGTCGCTGGTGCACGACGGCGTCATCACGGGATTCACGGCGCGTGTCGATCAGGCGAAGGCCGGGCTCTCGATCGGAGCGCTGGTGTTCGTCACCGTGATGCCCCAGGCCTGGGCGTCGTTCCGCGAGCGGGTGCTCGAGATGCCCGACGTGGAGTGGTGCGCCATCACGACAGGCGAGCACGATGCCATGCTGCTGATCCGCGCGGTCGACGTCAGCGGCGTGCACGAATTCTCGACCGGGGTGATCGCGCAGCTTCCCGAGGTGCGAACGGTCGTCAGCGTCGTGGTGCTCGACGAAGTGATCCGCCGGCCCTATCTGCTGCCGGGAGACCTGCCCGAGCGCGACACCGAGATCCCGCTCGGGATGACGCGCTGGACACCGGCCTCACCCGGACGCGACACTTTGCCGCCGCGCTGAGGCCGGCTCGACGTCAGGCTGCGATCTCCTCGCACACGCTCAGCTGCGGGAGTCCGTGCATCTCGTAGTGCTCGACCAGACGGATGCCACCGTCGTCGGTGAGCTCGAGCTCGCTCTCGCCGTCTCCGGTCACGACCGTGCCGTCGGCCTTGAGCACGTGCACGAACGACACCCAGATCGTGTCACCGGTGCGGGTGCCCACGAACTTGCCGAAGGTGACCGTGTCGCCCTCGTACCCGCCCCAGATCGCGCCGTCGCGCTCGAAGTACTCGAAGATGCTCGGAGATTCCGGGTCGACCGCCGAGGTGGTGGACGAGATCATCCGGAAGCGGCGGCCGTCGAGGGAGGGGAGGGTTGCAGTCGCAGTCACACCCTCGATTATGGGGGATCCCGCCACGAGTCGTCCGTGCGAGCATCGGAGGCACTGCCCCCGGGTAGCGTGGTGGCATGGAGTGGATTTCCGATCCCTCGGCGGGGGCATGGCTGCGCGAGCGGCTCGACGCAGGTCACGAGACGATGCACGGGGTGGTCCCCCGCGGCTATGCCGCCTACGCCCGGGTGCTGCATCCCGCCGTCGCCCGGACCCTGCCGGATCGCGCGGTGCCGACGGCCGAGGAACTGGTGCGGATGCCCGAGGCGGAGCATCAGGCCCTCGTCGCCCGGTTCGTGGATGAGCCCGTCACCTGGGCGCAGACGGCAGCCGCATTCGGCACGGTCCTGCATCCGCTCGCACAGTGGCAACGGATCGTGCGCACGCCCGCGGGTGGCGACTGGGGCGTCAGGATCGCCCCCGACGGCCGCGAGTTCTCGGCCCCGATCGAGGGGGAGCTCGACCCGGACCTCCTGGCGGCCGTCGCCGAACATCTCGCCGACCACACGCAGACCCCTGACGCCGGGGTCTCAGCGCTCTGGGAGGGACGAGGCGGCCTGCTCGGGTTCGTCGGCATGTCGCCTTCTCGGGCGTTCCTGACCTTCTCGGACGACCCGAACCATCAGGCGATGCTCGATCGCAGCACGAAGGATCCGTTCAACAACGTCTTCCGCAAACCCACGTGGCAGGAGGGCATCCTGTCTCGCGAGATCTCCGAGGGGCCACGCCTTCAGCTCACCGACCGGGGCCACGTGCTGTTCTCCGCCGCGCCGAGCGCCTTCGCCGACCCGGACTGGATCCTGCATGTCCCCTGGCGCGATCACGCGGCCGAGGAGCACGGGTTCCTGCTGTCGGCCCAGAGCCCGAGCATGCTGTGGCCGGAGGACCGCTCGTGGGTCCTGGTGAGCGAGGTCGACTTCGATTCGACGATCGTGGCCGGCTCGTCCGCCCTGATCGACGCGATCTGCGCGGACGAACGCCTGGAGGCTCTGCCGATCCCCGAGGGTGCCGCGCTCACGTGGGATGCCGACACGGTGAACCGGTGAACCCGCCGCAGCTGAGCTTCGACCCGCGGCCGCTCACCGAGCCGGTCGACGCAGCATCGGTGCGCGCGTTCGCCGCGGAGCTCCGTTCCCGCCGCACTGCAGGCATGTCGGCGTCCACCGTCATCGGCATCGCGGTGGCGGTGATCGCCGCGGTCGTGATGATCCCGATCTTCGTGAGCGTGGTGCTGGCGCTCGCGTCCTTCGGCGGCTCTCCCGCTACCGCCGCCATCCCGCTGGTGCTCATCCTGCTCCTGCTCGCGGCAGTGGGGGTCATGATCTGGCTGAGCGTGCGCAACGCCCAGGCGACGCGGTACCGACTCGATCGCTTCGCCCGGGCGAACGGCATGTCGTACGAGCCGAGGATCGTCGATCCGCCTCTTCCCGGCATGATCTTCAGTCTCGGCCGCGCGCGCCAGTCGACCGATCTGATCCGGGGCACCCGGCCACGTTTCGTCGAGTTCGGCAACTACCAGTACACGGTGCAGTCGGGGAAGAACTCGACGACCTACCGCTGGGGCTACGTCGCCGTGAAGCTCGATGTGCCACTGCCGAACATCGTCCTCGACGCCAAGGGGAACAACGGTTTCGGGTCGAACCTGCCCGCGTCGTTCCAGAAGGCGCAACGCTTGTCGCTCGAGGGCGACTTCGACCAGCACTTCACCCTGTACTGTCCCGCCGGGTACGAGCGCGACGCCCTGTACCTGTTCACGCCTGACATCATGGCGCGGTTCATCGACAACGCGGCCCAGCTCGACGTCGAGATCGTCGACGACTGGCTGTTCCTCCACACGCAGCGCAAGGTATCGACCCTCGATCCCGCCACCTGGGCCTGGCTGTTCGGCGTGGTCGGCGCGCTGCTGACCAAGTTCGATCAGTGGGCGCGGTGGCGTGATGACCGGCTGATCGCGGAGAATCCGGGGGCCACGGCATCCGCCGCTCCGCCGAACCAGGCACTCCCCTTCGCACCACCCGCGGGCCTGCTCACACCGCCGCCGGGCGTCGCACCGCAGGGGCGGCGTCTGAAGCGCGGCGGAACCTGGGTGCCGATCATCATCGTGATCGGGTTCATCGCGTTCTGGATCGTGAGCCGGATCATCTGACGCAGAACCGAGTGTGGGGGTGGGTGCCGGCTGGGGACCGAACTCCCACCCCATCCCCCCTCGGGATCGAAAGAAGATCGACTCTCCCTCCGCATGGCGGCTGAGCCGCCCCGCCCACGGTCAGCTGGGGACTGACACTGCTGGGCGTATACCGAAATGGTATACCGCGAGAGGTTGCAACACGTTGCATCCATGCGTCGGAATGCGCTTTCACACGCCCTCCGCTCGACCGGCGCGGGAGCGAGTGTGGCTCCACTGCGCCGAGACCTCGGCCAGGACGCGATCGAGCGCGTGTCCTGCATCGGCCTCGCGCATGGCCGCGCCGATGCGTTCCGCGTTCGCACGGAACGCGGGCTCCGACAGGACACGCTCCACGGCACGGGAGACCTGAACCGGCGTCGCGGTGGTCGTGCGCAGGTTCACCCCGGCACCCGACCACCCGAC
>NZ_JRKC01000007.1:0-28097 GCF_000800925.1 Microbacterium sp. ZOR0019
GGACTGGTGGTCGAGGACGTATGCGCCGGTGAGCTTCCTGGCGAGCCAGGAAGCCGGCATGAACAAGCGCCGCGCCCGGGCCCACGCCGCCGGCTCCTCGTCGGACACCCACAGGAGTTTGGGCCCACCCGCCTGCGAGGTCAGGACGGATCCACCGACGCGCGTGATCGCGTCGGCACCGAGTTCGGTCGTCATGCGGTCGATCTGTGCGGCGGAGCGGGTGTCCACGCCGTAGAGGATGGCGGGACGCACCGGCAGGTCGTCATCGTCGGCGAGGAGGACGCACGGCCCCATGCCACTGACCCCCACCCCGACGACCTCCGCGTCCGGTGCTCCACTGAGCAGTTCGCGGGTGATCGCGATGAACTCCTCCCACCACACGTCGCCGTCCATCTCCACCCAGCCGGTGCGTGGGCGGCTGACGTCGTGCGCGCGCGTCGCCGTCGCGATGATCTCGCCGTCGACGCCCACGAGCACACCCTTGCTGCTGGACGTGCCGATGTCGACGCCGAGGGTGCAGCGCATGGAGTCCTCCTCGAATCCTGAGCTCGGATATGAAACCTGTGGCCACTGTACGCGAAATCGATTTCATGCCGCAAGGAGCCACGTCGTTCCTGCACATTTCGCGCATGGAGTGCGGTCTCCACAGAGCGTGGGTTCGCGTCGATACGGCACCGGAATACCGTGACAATCTGGGCTTTCACTCGCAGGATGGAGATGTGCATTTGAACGAGCCCCAGATCTGGACACTGATCGGCGTCTTCGCCGCCTTCATGCTGGGATCGCTCACGATGGTGATCCGGCAGAACGACCGGATGATCACCTCCGTCCGCAGCGAACTGGACGCGAAGTTCTCGAGCATGGACGCGAAGTCCTCGAGCATGGACGCGAAGTCCTCGAGCATGGACGCGAAGTCCGACGCGCGTTTCGAAGCCCTAGACGCGAAGTTCGACGCCCGTTTCGAGAGCATGGACGCGCGATTCGCGACGATGGACGCGCGATTCGAGACCTTGGACGCGAGACTCTCGGGCGTGGACGCGAAGTTCGAGGCGCGATTCGACGCGATGGATTCGAAGTTGGACTCGCGGCTCGGCGCGATCGACGGTCGCCTCGAAGACCTCGACAAGGAGGTCGCGAATCTCGCGACGCGTTTCGGGGGATCTCGCTGATCCCGCTCAGCCGCGCGGGCTGGCGGGCTGGATCTCGTTGCGCAGCACCACCGTGCGAGCGGGCTGGCGATCGCCCTTGATGCGCTCGAGCAGCATCCGTGCTGCGGTCACTCCCATGTGCCGCGCGGGCAGTCGCACCACCGTGACCGCCGTGGGTGACAGCGTCGTGAACGGCAGCGAGCCGATGACCGCGACGCCGACCTCAGGAGGGGTGAGACCGTGCTCGGTGAGCACCTGGATCGCGCCGACCCCGATGAGGTTGTTGCCCGCGACGACCGCATCGGGCGGTTCGGGAAGCGCGAGCAGCTCTTCCATGGCGGCGCGCCCGCCGTCGACGCGGAATGTCGCGAAGCGTGCCAGTTCATCGAGGTCGAGCTCGGGGCGCGCAGCTGCGAGTGCGGCACGCCAGCCGGCTGCACGTTCCGCTGCGGTGTCGATGTGCTCCGGTCCGCCGATGTACGCGATGCGCCGGTACCCGGCGTCGATCAGATCCCGCGTCGCCGACGTGCCGGCCGCACGGTTCGCCATCACGACGCCGTCGATGTCATAGGTCGTGCTGCGGTCGACGGCGACCACCGGACGCCCGGTGGCGAGGATGCTGTCGAGATCAGACTGCTCGTCGGCCGTCGCGATGATGACACCGGACATGTGCTCGGCGATCGCGATCCGCAGGTACGTCGCCTCCTTCTCGACCTGCGCGTCGGAGTTGCAGAGCACGACCGAGTATCCGGCCTCGGAGGCGACATCCTCGACGCCGCGCGCCATCTCGGTGAAGTAGGGATTCTCGATGTCGGGAATCACGAGCGCGATGACCTCAGAGCTCTGGCGACGCAGCGTGCGGGCGGTGCGGTTCGGGGTGAACTTCAGCTTCTCCGCGGCGTCCCGAACGGCCGCCACCTTCTCTTCGGACACACTCGTTCCGTTGAACACGCGCGAAACCGTCGCAGGAGAGACCCCGGCGAGTTCAGCGACGTCGTAGATCGTGGTCATGCACCCTCACAGCCTGTCCGGCCCCGCCGGACGTGAAGCAACAGTATCGCGGACGCATCGCTCTCTGGTGTTCCTTCATGAAATCGATTACATTGGCGCCCATGACTTCTGCACCTTCTGATCTGGCCTCCCTCGCGGCGTTGCGACGGATCCAGACCCGTTCGATCTCGCCGGAGAACTTCGACGGTTCCGCTGGGGGCGGCGGCCGGGCGACCGAGGGAACGGGCGCCTCCTGCGCCCGCGACCTCGGCCCCGGTTGGAAGATCTCCCCGAGCATGGACATCCAGGCCGGGGAGACCCTCGAGCTCGCGAACATCGCCGGCCCGGGCAAGATCACGCACATCTGGATCACGACCCACACCGACAACTGGCGCACCCTGCTTCTTCGGGCCTATTGGGACGGTTCGGACGAACCCGCGGTCGAGGTTCCCTACGGCGACTTCTTCTGCAACGGCTGGGGTGTGTTCGCTCAGGTGAACTCGCAGACGATCGCTGCGAATCCCCACGGCGGGTTCAACTCGTACTGGCCGATGCCCTTCCGGGACGGCGCGCGACTGACCGTCGAGAACACGTCCGCCGTCGATGTGCGCGTGTACTACCAGGTGACGTACGAGATCGGCGGCGACCATTCGAACGATGCCTACTTCCACGCCCAGTGGCGACGGTCGAACCCGCTCGAGGACCTCACACCGCATGTGATCCTGGAAGGCATCGAGGGCCAGGGCCAGTATGTCGGCACCTACATCGCATGGGGAGTGAACTCCAACGGATGGTGGGGCGAGGGCGAGATCAAGTTCTACCTCGATGACGACACCGACTACCCGACGATCTGCGGCACCGGCACCGAGGACTACTTCGGCGGCGCGTGGAACTTCGACATCCCGGGTCAGGGCTACACCGAGTTCTCGACCCCGTACCTCGGGATGCCACAGGTCATCCGCCCCGACGGTCTCTACGTGTCGCAGCAGCGGTTCGGTATGTACCGGTGGCACCTGCTCGATCCGATCCACTTCGCGACGGGCATCCCGAAAGTCGACATCCAGGCGCTCGGATGGCGCAGCGGATGGCGGTACCTTCCTCTGCGCGACGACATCGCGTCGACCGCCCTGTTCTACCTCGATCGCCCGACCGCGCGGCGTCCGAAGACACCGACGGCCGACGATCTGGAGGTCCACCTAGGAACGGCACCGGTGCCGGACATCGGCGCGACGCCTCCGCGTGATCCGCGCGACTGAAGCTCAGGCGAGCCAGGCGGGGGTGCGTCCGCGCAGGGCGGCTCCGTCGATCGAGTATCTGCCCGCGCCGGTGAGGGCGAGCGCCAGCGCGGCGACCCCGAGCACGGCGACGAACTCGTAGCCGCCCTCAGCGACCCACAGCCCCGCAGGCAGATGCACCAGGGCCAGGGCCACGGCCATGTCGATCGTCAGCAGGATCCCGACCGGACGGGTGAGGAACCCGAGGATCAGCAGGATGCCGCCGACGAGCTCGAGGAACGCCACGACGGGGGCTGCGATCTCCGCCAACGGCACCCCCATGTCGGCGAAGCTGCCGATGGTTCCCGGAATCGTGAACTCGAAGATCTTCTGCGCGCCGTGCGCGGCGAAGATCGCGCCGACGACGACCCGGAGGACCAGGAGGCCCATCGAGGCAGCGGCGGAGGGGGCTTTGGTGTTCGTCATGAGGAGTTCTTCCTTCGTGGCAGGACACCCGCGCCGGGCGCGGACCAGGGTCGTTCCCTGCCTCCACGCTAGGAAGCGTTGCTTTCCGTCTCCTGGACGCCTCCCGCTCGCTCCGGTGGCGGAGAGCAGCGTCAGACCAGGCCCTGCACGCGGAACTGCTCGGAGTGGTAGACGCTGTTGTCCCCCGTGTTCCACTGGCTGACGCTCAGGTGCAGGTCCGACAGCGTCGATCCGGGGATGATGTAGCCACCGTAGAGCTGCGCGACGTGCGAGGCGTCCTCCGTGTTCCATTCGGTCCCGTGCAGCAGGGTGGTCTTCGTGGCGGTGTAGAGGTTGTCGGTCGGGGTGTTCAGTACCATGGCGTCGATCCGATACGCCCCCGAGTTGAACCAGGTGAGTATCCACTTGCCGCCCAGGGGGCGCAGACACATCTCACCGAACTGTCCCGCCAGCACCTCGGTGACGGGTTTGCCCCATCCCCAGGAACCGTTCGCGAAGCCCCAGGGCTGATAGGCCGACAGCGTCGTCATGTCGTTCGACGGCACCCGGTAGAGCACGATGCCCTTGTCGCGCTGGAACCCCGTGCCGTAGATGTACACGTAGCCGTCGTTGCCCTCACCCCAGGTGATGCACTGGAACCTGCCGCCGGCCATGTCGGCCGGGAACTGCAGGCCGGTGTGCTGCCAGGTCGCGCCGTTGTCGTCGGACTTCCACAGTTCGGTCCAGCGCACGGCGCCGAAATGCGGGCCGTTCACGATGGCGTGCAGATACATCCGCGAGCCGATCGTGATCACGTCCGAGGGGATGACCGTCGTGAAGTAGGCGTCGTGGGGGTAGTACCAGAGCTGCGGAGCGGTGCCTTGCGTGTTCGCTCCGGCTCCCGCGCATCCGTCGAAGGTGACGCCGGCGGCGAGGTTCGTCGTCGAGGAGTACAGCGCGACGGGCGAGCGCCAGTTCGTGCCACCGACTCCGTCGGCCCAGGTGTCGCCGAACATGAACAGCATCCGCCCGTCCGGAGTGGGGGCGGGGATGCCGAGGTCGGTCGCCCCGATCCCGTACTGCACGGGGCTCTGGGTGCCGGCGAGCACCTTGACCCGCGTGACGGTCAGCCCGGCGGCTGCGGCCGGACTCGGCAGGGCGGTCGCGGCGAAGAACGCCGCTCCCGCCGCCACCGCTCCCTGCAGGACTCCCCTGCGGCTGATCCGTGGTCCCTGCGTGTTCTCGGTCTCCATCGACCTCTCCTTTCGGTACCGCGCGTGTGGCTACTTGAGACCTGCCATCTTGATGTTGCCGATGATCTGTCGCTGGAAGATCAGGAACAGGATGATCACCGGGGCGGCGGCGAGCACGGATCCGGCCATCAACAAGCCGAGCTCGGTGCTGCGCTCGGACCGGAACGTCGCCAGATACTGCTGGAGCACGAACTTGTCGGGGGAAGTGATCGTCAGGATCGGCCAGACATAGGAGTTCCAGTAGGCGAGGAACGCGGTGATGCCCATCACGACGAAGGGCGGCTTCGACAGCGGCAGGAAGATCCGCACGAAGATGCCGAAGCGACCGCAGCCGTCCAGCATCGCCGCCTCTTCGAGACTCTTCGGGATGTTCAGATAGAACTGGCGGATGAAGAACACCATGCCCGCGCTCGCGAGTCCCGGGATCACCAGCACTGCCAGGGTGTCGAGCATCGAGAGACGGGTCACGACGATGAAGCTCGTGAGCAGGATCGTCATCCCGGGGATGAACATCGTCGTGATCACGATGGTCCAGATCGCGCCCTTGAAGCGGAAGTCCAACCGGGCAAAGGTGTATGCGGCGAGGGAATTGACCGCGAGACTCCCGACCGTGAAAAGCACGGCGCCGAAGAACGTCCACGCGAGCGTCCGCAGGAACGTGGGGTCGGCCAGGATCTGCGTGTAGTTCTCCCACAGCCACACCTCGGGGAAGAACTGGAACGGTGTCTCGACGACCTCGGTCTTGGATTTGAAGCCGGCGATCACCATCCAGGCGAGCGGGAAGAGCGAGGCTCCGACGAAGAGGGCGCCGAGGATCACCTTCCCGAGGACGACGAGCCAGCCGCCGGCGGTGCGCGGAGCCCTCCGCGGCGCACGCGGCTCCTTGCCTGCGAGGACGATGCGGGTGGTCTCCTGCATGACGGCCATCTCAATCCACCAGCCTCTCGGAATTGACGAACTTGAACACGAGAGCGGAGATCGTTCCCAGCACGACGAAGAGCAACAGGGCCGCAGCGATCGAGTAGCCGACGTTCACGTCGTTGCGGAAGTGATTGAAGATGAAGAGGTTGGGCAGAGTCGTCGAGTCCAGGGGCCCGCCCTGGGTCATGACGAGGGGGAGTTCGAATTGCTGGATCGCGGCCACGAATCCGGTGATGAGCAGGTAGAGAACCACGTTCTTCATCTGCGGGATCGTGATGTACGCCGTCCTCTGTCCCCAGTTCGCCCCCTCCATCGCGGCAGCTTCGTAGTACTCCGCCGGGATGTCGACCATCGCGGCGACCATGATCAGCGAGGTCAGCCCCATACCGAGCCAGATGGCGGGAACCGCGATCGCCAGCAGCGCCCACTTCGGATCCCCGATCCAGGCGATCGGTTCGATACCGAAGACGCCGAGGAAGGCATTGAGGAGACCACCGGAGTAGTTGTAGATGAGCACGAAGATGATCGATGCGATCACGGCGGAGATGATCGTCGGGATGTAGATGCTCACCTTGAGCAGGCTGGCGGCGCGACGTGAGACGCTGACCACGAGACTCGCGAACAGGAAGGCGAGGACGAGCATGATCGGCACGGTGAGCAGCACGAAGGCGAATCCTCGCCCGATCGTCGCCAGGAACAGCGGGTCCTTCAGCACGTTGGTGTAGTTGCGGACGCCGACGAACTCCGGATCCTTGTAGAAGCTCCAGTCCTGGAAGGACAGGTATCCGGCATAGATCGCGGGCCAGATGACGAAGATCCCGAGCAGCACCACGAGGGGCAGCAGGAACCAGTAAGCGGTCTTGTTGTCTCGATAGCGATAGCGATTCTGCCGCTGCCGGATCGCCCTACGCTCTTCCACAGCCTGACTGGCCATACCCACCTCGTCGTGTCTTCGGATGCGTGACCGTCCGGGGCCGGAACCCGACCCCGGACGGTGAGCGGTGTCAGTTCTTCGGCGCCTTGTCGGGCAGTCCGTCGCGATCGATGACGGTCTGGATCGCCGCGTTCGCGGTCTTGATCGCGTCATCCATCGAGGCGGAGCCCTTCATCACCGATTCCATCGCGGTTCCGACAGCGAGGTTGACGTCCCAGGGGTAGGTGGATCCGGGGATGGCATCCGGGGCGATGTCGTCGACGATGATGCTCGACCACGGTGCGTTCGCGGCTTCTTCGCTCGCGGCGACCGCATCCTGCACCGACTGCCGCACGGGGACCTTGGTGAACTGCGTGTTCACGAAGAACGGAACGAGGTTCTCCGGGTCACCGGCGATGGCCCACGAGAGGAACTCGCCGGCAGCCTCCGGCGCCTTGCTCTTGGCGTCGACGACCCACGTGAAGTTCCCCATCGTCGTGGCGGTGCGCCCGTCCGCGTCCGGGGAGCTCGGGAAGGCACCCACCCCGGTCTTGGTGAGCAGGTCGGGGTAGTCCGACCCGATCTCGGACATCATCCACGATCCGGAGACCTTGAACGCGACCTTCTGCTGGCCGAAGTCCTCGCCTGCGACGTACGCGGCCAGCGGCTGCTTGGGCATGTACCCCTTGTCCCAGAGCTCCTTGTACTGCTCCATCAGAGAGCGGTAGCCGTCGTTGTCGATGGCAGGGGCGGTCCAGTCGTCCGTGAGTGCGAGGTGACCCGCGAAGTTGTACTGCTGCCCCACGGTGGACCAGGCCATGGTCACGGCATCCTGGGCCGGGGAGATGCAGTATTGCCCGTCGGACAGCGTCGGCTGGATCTTGACGCAGGCCGCCAGCAGGTCCTCCCAGGTCTCCGGAGCCTTCGACGAGTCGACGCCCGCGGCGTCGAGGAGGTCGGTGTTCCAGAACAGCACGGTCTGCGGCTCGAGCAGCAGCGGGTAGGCATAGTGGGTGCCGTCGATCTCGGAGATGGAGGTGGCGTTGTCGAGGATCTCATCCAGCGCCTCCTGGGGGACGATCGAGTCCAGCTCGTGCACGGAACCGGCGTTCACCAGGTCGTAGAGGTTGGCGGAGCTGGTGTAAATGTCGGGCGCCTTGCCGGCGGCCTGCGCGGCCTTCATCTTCTGATCCCAGGCGTCGGCGGGCACTTCGGTGTCGACGACCTTGATCTCGTCCTGCGAGGCGTTGAACTTCTTGACGATGTCGGCGTACCACTCGTTCTCCACGGGGGTGAACGTGCGATGCCAGAACTGGACGGTGGTGACGCCGTCTGCGCCGCCGTCGCCGCCTGCCGACTCGCCGGGTGTGCCGGAGCCGCAGGCGGCGAGCATGGCGCCGACGGTGAGCGCGCCGAGAGCGGCGAGCGTGACCCTGCGCGTACGAGTGGTTATTCTCATGGGTTCCTCCTCAGGAACGGACTCCTCATCGAGTCGCTGCTGTGTGTTCGGCTGCCGCCGACGAGCACCGGCCGTGCCCGTGGATCCTCAGTGACCGGGTAGCGCCAGAGTAGGCGAAATCGATTTCATGCGCAAGGCTCGATTCGCGCCTCGATCAGCGCGAGCGCTCCAGGTCGGCGGAGAACCAGAAGACGTTGTACGGGTCCCACAGCGACAGCGTGAAGTAGATCCGCCGACCGTCCTCGGTGACGTATCGCGGGTTCAGATACGGCGAGTAGAGCCCCGGATACTCGGCACGGGGCACGAGCTCGATCGCCTCGCCCCACGGACCCCACGGCGTGAGGCCTTCCCGGATATAGGCGCTGCCGGCATCCGAGTAGGTCATGATCCAGCGCTCCAGATAGGTGGACCACATCACCGAGAGCTCGCCGATCGTTCCCTCGAGGATGGTCTCGGCATCGCTCAGCTCATCGCTCCATCGGGGCGTGTCGCCATCGAGGCCGGCGAAGTACGAGTAGGACGCCTGCTCCTCGACCGCGTCCTCGGCGGCGGGCACCCTCATCAGCTGCACCCCACCGAACCGCCCGGAGGGGATCGACCAGAAGTAGATCCAGTCCTGGCCGCCCTCTCTCACCTCGGCGGTCGCGAACTGCACGAAGTTCGAGTCCCCCGGCCACTCGACCCCCTCGACCGGAGACCAGGTGCGCCCGTCATCCCGCGAGACGATCAGGGCGGAGTAGTTCGATTCCCACACCCCCGGTTCCCCCCAGAACCGCACCGACATGTATGAGACGTAGATCGTGTCGCCGATAGCGAAGCCGTACGTGGGGATCTTCGTGACCTCACCCCCTGCCCCGTTCGCATCATGGTCGCCCTCGATGAGCGGGGCGGCGAGGCCGATGTCGTCCTCCACCCACCCGTCGAAGTCGATCCCGTCCGAGGGGTCGTCGTCCGTGGTCCAGGCAGCGACGTTGGAACGCCAGAAGCCGCCCTGACCGCCGATCGACTCGGGGTCACGTTCGCCGAAGGTGTCACCGAAGAAGAAGAACGTCTTGTCACCGACATTCGTCATCGAGCCGAGGTCGGTACCGGCGACGGAGACCGCGGCGGTGTCGTTCATCGCGTCGGGGCCGGTGAGCTGAGCGATCTCGGTGAGATCAGAAACCCCGTCGAGGACGAAAGGCTTGTCCGGGTCGGAGTCGACGTTCACGGGGCCGTCTCCGGCGCACCCCGCGAGACCGAGGAGAACGACGACGGATGCCGCGAGTGCAGCGGGGCGAGATGCGGTGATGACACGGGGCATGATCCTCCTCGATCGATGACGAATGACCTCGAATCTAGCGAAATCGATTTCAACACACTAGGGTCTTCGGCATGTCAGACTCCTCTTTCCCCGGTTGGCTGCGCCCCTCCGGCGACCCGGTGTCCGAGCCCCGCTGGGGACACGTCGAAGGTCTCCAGATCGGCATCCCCCCGCTCCCCGGTCCCCGAGGCCTGATCCGGATCTTCACCCCGTACCTCGAACACCCCCGCGAGCGGCTGATCAACTTCCTCGCCGTCGAGCCGATTCCCCTGGGCGCAGCCGAGCGCGGTTTCTCGGAGCTGGAGCAGAGCACTCTCGACACCGGCGAGCGAGGGAAGCGCTTCTGGTCAGCGGATGACGCCGCGAGTGCACGGACCCCCTCGTCCCGGCCCCCGGCACGCGGGCGGATCGCCACGGTCGACGGCATCGAGACGCTCACCGTGTGGATCGGGGTCGAACGATTCGACAACGGAGCCGACGTGAGCGTCCGGGTGCGCTTCTTCGCGGACCGTCCACACGAAGTGGAGGTGGCCGGCTTCGCCACTGAGAGGTCCGTCGCCCTCTCCCACCTGATCCTCACGGCGACGATGGGGAACTGGGCGCGATTGCGGCGACTTCAGCTCGCCGACCGTGCCGTGACACCCGCAGAGCTGTGGCCGAACTGCTCCGGCACCGGATTCACCCGGCATGGACGCTTCCCCCTCGCCGAACTCACGCGCGAGGGGAAAGGGGCGGTCGTGAGCGCGACGGGTGACGAGGAGGATCCCTGGTCGGTCGATCACTCCGCCGACACCGCGGAGCACTGGCGGTTCCTCGGCCGACGCGCGGTGCAGACGTGGCGGGTCGACGACCCCCACCCCGAGCTCGAGGCAGTGGTGAACGCGCGGTGGTCCTACTGGGCGAGCGCCGCGCCGATCCCTGGCGGCCCCGCCTACGAGAACTTCGAGATCATCGAGCCGTTCCGTCAGGGAGCGGCGTTCCGGTTCTCCGTCGAACCCCTTTGAGGAGCGCGAGGCGCCCGTCTCACCGGCAACCGCCTCACCGGTGCGCGGCCACCACCTCGGCGACGGCGGTGCGCTCGGCGGCACTCGGCTCGGCGATCGCCATGCGGCAGTGCGTGTCGACCACGTCGAGCACGCGGTAGGCCTCCTTCATGCGCGCCATGTCGCCGCCGATGAGGGCGACCACATCGTCGACCGCGGCCTGCGCAGCGGTGATGGCTGCCGCATCCCCCGACCGCCCGGCGTCGGCGAGGGCGCGGAACGGCTTCGGCGTCACGGATGACACCCCGGAGACGACACCCTGGGCGCCCACCTCGACGGCAGCGATCAGGTCGCGGTCGGCGCCGGTGTAGAGCTCGAAGTCGGGGGGCACGACGGCACGGTAGGCGGCGATGTCGTCGAGTGAGAGCTCGCTGATCTTGGCTCCCACGACGTTGGGCAGCTCCGCGAGCCGCACGAGGAGCTCCGGCGACACCGGGTTTCCACTCCGCGCCGGGTAGATGTACACGTACAGGCGCCCGTCGCCGACGACGTCCGACACCGCACGGTAGTACTCGAAGATCGAGTCGTCCGTCGCCTTCAGGTAGTAGGGCGTGAGCGCGGCGAACTCGACGGCGCCCAGCTCACGGGCGATGCGGGTGAGGCGCACGGCCTCGAAGGTACTGGGCCGACCGACATGCACGACCACGCGCATCCGCTCCTTCAACTCGGCCAGCGCGGCTTCCACGATGGCCGCGAACTCGCCGGCGTCCACAGCGGGGAACTCCCCCGTCGTTCCGAGCACGAAGGCCCCCTCGTTCCCCGAGTCGGCGACGAATCGGAAGATCGCACGCGAACCCTCGATGTCGAGGGTGCCGTCGCGGTGGAACGCGGTGGGCACGGCGGTCAGGATGTCGTAGCGGGTCACTTCTCGGTCTCCTCGGAGTTCTTGCGGGACGTGCGGGCTCGACGCTTCGGGGCGTCGATGTTGCGGACGGTGGAGGTGAGCAGGTCGGGCTGCGCGGCGAGCTCGTCGTGCGCCTTCTCGATCTGCTGGATGCTGTCGTCGTGGAGGATCGAATCCGCGAGGGAGCCGCGCTCGGCACGGGGGCGACGAGCGGCACGGATCGCCGGCATCACGATCGAGAGCACGGCCAGGGCGAGGAGCACGAGCGCGATGGGGCTGACGACCTCGAAGAACGGACGCGTGGGCAGGATGGCCAGCGTGCGGGCGAGGTTCTCTTCGGCGAGCGGTCCGAGCAGGAGCCCGAGCACCACGGGGCCGGCCGGCACCTGCATGCGCTTGAGCATCACCCCGATCACACCGAAGACGAGCATCGTCACCACGGTCGAGAGGCTGTTGGAGGTGGCGTAGGTGCCGATGATGCAGAAGATCAGGATGCCGCTCCACAGGTACGGCTGCGGCACATCGAGCAGCTTCACCATGCCCTTCATCCGCACCAGGCTCAGAGCGAGGGACAGGATCGTCGCGATCAGCATGATGCCGACGATCGAGACGACCAGGTCGGGGCGGTTCGTGAAGAGGGTGGGTCCGGGTGTGATGCCCCAGATGATCATGGAGCCGATCATCACGGCCATCACGGAGTCGCCGGGGATGCCGAGTGCCATGGTCGTGGTGAGGGAGCCGCCCAAGGTCGCGCTGGAAGCGCTGTCGGACGCGGCGACGCCCTCGATCGATCCCTTGCCGAACATCTCCGGACGCTTCGACACCTTGCGCGCCCGTTCCCACCCGATGAGACCGGCGATGTCACCGCCCGCGGCGGGGATGAGACCGACGCCGAGTCCGACCGCGCCACCGACCGCCGTGGCACGACCGCTCTCCTTCAGCTCGGACCTGTTCGGCAGCCAGCGACCGAGGCTGGAGATGGGACGCACGCGGGACGCGCGATGCGTGAGCAACTGGTCGAAGAGTTCCGCGATGCCGAAGAGGCCGATGATCACGGCGATGAAGTTCACGCCCTCGACGAGGTCGAGCACCCCGAAGGTGAAGCGCTGATCGGCCGTCGCGGCGTAGGTGCCGACGGTGCCGAGCATGAGGCCGAAGAGCCCGGCGAGGATGCCCTTGAGCATCGACTTCGACGAGATGCCGATCATGATCGAGATTCCGAACACCACGAGGGCGAACAGCTCGGGGGACTTGAAGTAATCGCGGGCGAAGCTGGCGATCGGGACGGCCGCGACCGCGAACAGCACCAGCGAGGCGAGGATCCCGACGGCCGAGACGATCGCGGAGATGGTGAGCGCGAGACCTGCCCTGCCCTGCTTGGCCATCGGATAGCCGTCGAGGGTGGTGGCGATGGAGGCGGGCGTCCCCGGGGTGTTGATGAGGATGGACGGCACCCGATCGCCGAAGTTCGCCGCGACGTAGATCGTCAGCAGCACGGCGAGGCCCTGCACGGGCTCGAGGGTCATGGTGAATCCCGCGGCGAGGGCGACGGCCATGGTCGCGGTGATGCCGGGGAAGGCGCCGACCATGAAGCCGAGCATGAGGCCGACGAGCATGTAGAGCAGGATCGAGATGTCGAGGAGCGAGTTCAGCCCCTCCAGGAGCGCGTTCACAGGGGGATCCTCAGGAGCAGCCCGAACACGACGTAGACGAACGCCGTGACGGAGGCGGAGTAGATGATCAGGCTCAGCCAGCGGCGGTGACCGTAGAGGAGCATGAGGGAGGCCATCAGCAGGGCTGCGGCGATCGGGAAGACCTCGATGCGGTACCCGAAGAGGATGACCGATCCCAGCGACCACAGCGCGATGAAGGCGCCCGTGATCACCAGCGTGGCGATCACGCGCAGGTAGCCTCCGGGCTGGATGCGCTCGAGGTCGTCACGGCCGGGTGCGGGGCGGGTGATCGCGATGGCGAGCAGCGCGATGGCGACGACGACTCCGGTGACCCCGATGACGAGCGGCCAGAAGCGGGCATCGATCTGACCCGGAGCGGCCTCGCGGCGCAGCGGGATCTGCGTCGAGAGGAAGAGGTATCCGGCGGTGAACGCCAGGGCGAGGACGGCGAAGACGATCTCGAGAGGTCGCGACGCGGTCGCACCCTGGTACTCGTCGCCCGCAGAGACATCGACCGCAGAGGCGTCCGATGCGGAGCCGTCCGCTGCGGAGGCATCCGATGCAGAGGTCGACATGATGCTCCTTTCGTGATCCGAGAACTGAAGGAGAGCACTGCGGGGCCGGTGATGAGCCCGGCCCCGCAGTCTTCTCTACCGGGCTCCTCAGCCCAGGAGGTCCTTGAAGAGGTCGAACTGCTCGTCGACGAACGTCGTCCATTCGGCGGAGTCGCGGTACACGACCAGGTTTCCGGCGTCGGCCTGGAACTTCTGGTAGCTGTCGGATTCGACGGCCTCCTTGACGGCGGCTTCGAGCGTCGACTTCACGTCGTCGGGCAGACCCTTGGGGGCGTAGATGCCGCCCCAGCCTCCGAAGACGACGTCTTCACCGATGGCCTCTTCGACAGTCTCGACGTCTTCCGCGTCGGGGTGGCGCTCGTCGTTCATGACGGCGAGGATGCGCACCGCGTCACCCTGTGCGAGGGCCTCGCCGAGGCCGGAGACGGCTGCGACGGTCTCGCCGGATGCGGCCGCAGCGACGGCCGTCGCTCCGCCGTCGTAGGGCACCGGAGTGAAGTCGGCCTCGGTCGCGGCACCGAGTCCGAGGGTCGCCGCCTCCCAGATGGAGCCGGCTCCGGAGTTCGCGACCGTGACGGCGCCGGACTGCGCCTGGGCGACGAGGTCTTCCAGCGTCTCGATCCCGCTGTTCGCGCCGACGGTGACGACGCCGGGGGCGAGCATGATCTGGCCGAGCAGGTCGAAGTCGTCCGGCAGCACGTCCGCGCTCTGCGTGGTGTTCAGCATCGCGATCTCGACGGGCGCGAATCCGATGACGTAGCCGTCCGGATCCTGCGCGCCGACGTACTCCATCGCGAGCGCTCCGGCGGCACCCGGCATGTTCTCGGGGATGACGCTGACGTCGAGGATCTTCTCCAGCTCCGTGGCGAGTGCGCGCGACGAGAGGTCTGATCCTCCGCCGGGATTGGCCTGGATGATGAGCCGGATGTCCGTCTCCGGGTAGGTCGATTCGGCGCCCTCGCCCTCTTCGACCTTGGTGCAGGCCGAGACGATGAGAGCGGTGGCTGCGAGGGCGGCGATCGCGGCAGCCGCCCGGGTGATGCGCTTGCGGGGCATCTTTGCTCCTCTACGTGGGTCGACCTTGTTGTCGACTCCCCCGACCGTAGCAGTGTTGACTGTTAACAGTCAACACTCGGACGATACGTGCGCCGCGAGGGCCGCAGGCACGGCCCTGCCCTCAGGCGTGGGTGGCGATCTCGCTCAGCATGCGTCGACGAGCACCGTCGAGATGCTCGGACAGCACCTTCGCCGCCTGCGCCGGCGTGCCGGTGCGCATCACCTGCATGAGCGTCACGTGATCATCGGAAGACTCGTGCAGGTCTTCGTCATGGTTGATCGTGACCTCGAGCAGCGCGGTGAACGTCGGGAGGTACTGATTCCATGCCCCCTCGAGACGCGGGTGATCGGCGAGCGCGTAGATCTGCGAGTGGAACTCGAGATCCGCGGTGACGAATGCGGCATGGTCGCCGCGGTCCGCGGCCTCGCCCATGCGGTCGACGGCCGCCGCCATCGCGGCCCAGCGCGCCTCGTCGTCGACGCGCATGGCCCGCGAGAGGGCGAGCTGTTCGAGCGCACCCCTCAGGCTGTACAGCTGATCGACGTCATCCCCCGTGAGTCCCACGATGTACACGCCGCGGGGACGCTGCACCTCGACGAGCTTCTCGAAGCTCAACTGGGTGAGCGCATCGCGCACGGGGCCACGGCTGACCGAGAACTCCTCGGCGAGCGCTTCCTCGGTGATCCGCGCGCCGGGGGCGAGTTCGCCGCGCACGATGCGCTGGCGGAGCACCCGTGCCACCTGGGCGCCGAGGGATTCTCCGCGCGTGACGGTCTGCGTCATGGTGACCTCCTGTTAACTGTTGACAGGATACACACCACGAGATCGGTGTCTAGGCGTGTCCGCGCGGATCCCAGAGCACGATGTCGGTCGAGCGGCGGATACGACGGCCGCTCGGCACGGGCACCACCCCCGCGGATCCGGCGGCGAACACCCGCACGCCGGGGCGGTTCTCGCGCTCGGTGCGCAGAGCGCTCTCGAGTACCGCGATGCGGTTGCGCAGCGCCCGGTTCTCGTCTTCGAGGTCGAGCAGACGCGCGATCGCGGGGAGGCTCACACCTTCCGAAGAGAGCTGGGCGACCTCGCGCAGCTGTTCGATGTTGCGGGCGGAGTACCGACGCGAGCCACCCGACGTCCGTCCGGGGACCACGAGTCCGATGCGGTCGTACTGCCGCAGGGTCTGCGGGTGGAGACCGGAGAGCTCGGCCGCCGCCGCGATCGCGAACACCGGGGTGTCAGCGTTCATCATGAACGCCTCCGACCCCGGTGCCCACTTCGACGCTCGGTCATCGACGCGCCTTCGCCATCAGCTCCGCCCGCGGATTCTCCGTGGGCTCGAGCTCCTGGAACTTCTCCAGGGCCTCCCGCGCGGCGTCGTCGAGGTGCGTGGGCACGGCGACCTGGAGTTCGGCGAGCAGGTCTCCGGTTCCCTTCGCCGTCGCCACACCGCGGCCCTTGACGCGCAGCACCCGCCCGGAGGGGGTGCCGGGAGCGACGCGGAGCTTGACCACGTCACCGCTGAGCGTCGGGACCTCGATCGTCGCGCCGAGGGTCGCCTCGGTGAAGGTCACCGGGACCACGACGCGCAGGTTGAGCCCGTCACGCGTGAAGACGGGGTGCGGGCGCACCGAGATCTGCACCACGATGTCGCCGTTCTCCCCGCCGTCGGGCGAGGGACGGCCACGACCGCGCAGACGGATCTTCTGTCCGTCTGCCACGCCCGCAGGGATCTTCACCTTGAACGGCTTGCCGTCGTCACCCTGCAGGGAGATGGTCTCGCCCTGCACGGCGGTGACGAAGTCGAGCGTCGTGCGGGCGGTGACGTCGGCACCACGCTGCGGTCCGCCGAAGCCGCGGTAGCCACCGCTCGGCTGCCCGAAGCGTCCGCCTCCGAAGCTCGCACCCTGCCCCTGGTTGAACATCGCGAAGATGTCCTCGAAGTCGGCCGTCTGCCCTCGGCCCTGCTGGCCGAACCGGCTGAACACGTCTTCGAAGCCGCCGGCGCCCTGGCCGCCCGCCGTGAAGCGGGCGCCGGAGCCCATCGCGCGGATCTCGTCGTACTCTTTGCGCTGTTCGGCGTCGGAGAGCACCGAGTAGGCCTCGCTGATCTCCTTGAACTTCGCCTCTGCTTTGGCATCACCCTGATTGGAGTCCGGGTGGTACTTCCGCGCGAGCTTGCGATACGTCTTCTTCAGATCCGCATCACTGACGTCCTTGGAGACCCCGAGGGTCTTGTAGAAGTCCTTGTCGAACCAATCCTGGCTGGCCATCGATCACCTACTCCGCAGGGACAGCGACGACGACCTTCGCGGGGCGCAGCTCGATGTCACCGAGGCGGTAGCCCACCTCGACGACCTCGAGGATCGTCGTCTTCTCGGCGCCGGGGGTCGGCTGCTGGAAGATGGCCTCGTGGCGCTGAGGGTCGAATTCCTCACCCTTCTCGCCGTATGCGGCCACCCCGAGACGCTCCACGACCGCACGCACCTTCTCGGCGATCACGGCGAAGGGCGTGCCCTCGACCAGGTCGCCGTGCTGAGCGGCACGGTCGAGGTCGTCGAGCACCGGGATGAGGCCCTTGGCGGCCTCGCCCTTCGCCCGCTCGATCTCGACCTGGCGCTGCTCCTCGGTGCGACGACGGTAGTTCGCGTACTCGGCCTGGAGGCGCTTGAGATCGTTCAGCAGCGTCGACTCGAGGTCGGCGAGCACGGCGTCCTCCGCCGCGGCCTCACCGGTCTGCGTCGCTCCGAGGATGTCATCGACCGTGAGGTCATCGACACCGTCTTCAGGAGTCTCGTCCGACCCCTCGGCGGCCTTCGCCTCGGTGGAGTCCGGGTTCTGCGGCGCGGGGCCGGACGCCTGAGCGTCCGACCCCTCGCTGCGACCTTCGGCGGACTCAGGATTCTGGTTCTCGTCGAAGTTCTTGTCCGTCATGATTACTTCTTCTCGTCCTCGTCGTCGACGACCTCGGCGTCGATGACGTCCTCGTCGGAGGAGGGAGCGTCACCGGTCGGGGCCTCGCCGTCAGCCGAAGCATCGGCAGCAGCATCCGCCTGCGAGGAGGCGTAGATGGCCTCGCCGAGCTTGGACTGCGACTGGTTGAGCTTGTCGAACGCGGTCTTCACGGCCTCGTCGTCTTCGCCCGCCAGCGCCGTCTTGAGCGCTTCGACGTCGGCCTTGACCTCGGTCTTCACGTCTTCGGGCAGCTTGTCGTCGTTCTCGGTGATCAGCTTGTCGATCGAGTACGCGAGCGTCTCGGCCTGGTTGCGGACCTCGGCGGCCTCACGGCGCACCTTGTCCTCAGCCGCGTGCTCCTCGGCCTCGCGCACCATGCGCTCGATGTCTTCCTTCGACAGCGAGGAGCCGCCGGAGATGACGATCGACTTCTCGGTGCCGGTGCCCTTGTCCTTGGCGGACACGTGCACGATGCCGTTGGCGTCGATGTCGAACGTGACCTCGATCTGCGGGATGCCACGGGGAGCGGGAGCGATCCCCGTGAGCTCGAACGTGCCGAGCGGCTTGTTGTCACGGGTGAAGTCGCGCTCGCCCTGGAAGACCTGGATCGCGACGGACGGCTGGTTGTCGTCTGCCGTGGTGAAGGTCTCGCTGCGCTTGGTCGGGATGGCCGTGTTGCGCTCGATGAGCTTGGTCATCATGCCGCCCTTGGTCTCGATGCCGAGGCTCAGCGGGGTGACGTCGATGAGGAGGACATCCTTGCGCTCACCCTTGAGGACACCGGCCTGGAGAGCGGCGCCGACGGCGACGACCTCATCCGGGTTGACGCCCTTGTTCGCGTCCTTGCCGGTCTCGCGCTTGACGAGCTCGGCGACCGCGGGCATACGGGTGGAACCACCGACGAGCACGATGTGGTCGATCTCGGACACCTTGATGCCGGCTTCGCGGATGACATCCTCGAACGGCTTCTTGGTGCGGTCGAGCAGGTCCTTCGTGAGGTCCTCGAACTTCGCGCGGGTGATCGTCTCGGAGAGCGAGACCGGGCCGGACTCCGTCAGCGACAGGTACGGCAGGTTGATGCTCGTCGAGGTGGAGGAGGAGAGCTCCTTCTTCGCCTGCTCCGCGGCCTCCTTGAGGCGCTGCAGCGCGATCTTGTCGCCCGCGACGTCGACGCCCGTGGTCTCCTTGAACTGCTTGATCAGGTAGTCGACGAGACGCTGGTCCCAGTCGTCTCCACCGAGACGGTTGTCACCGGCGGTCGCACGCACCTGGATCGTGGAGAAGTCGTCGTCCTTGCCCACCTCGAGCAGCGAGACGTCGAACGTTCCGCCACCGAGGTCGAAGACCAGGATGAGCTCGTCTTCCTTGCCCTTGTCGAGGCCATAGGCCAGAGCGGCCGCGGTCGGCTCGTTGATGATGCGCAGGACGTTGAGACCCGAGATCTCCCCGGCCTCCTTGGTGGCCTGACGCTCGGCGTCGTTGAAGTACGCGGGGACGGTGATGACCGCATCGGTCACGGTGTCACCCAGGTACGCCTCGGCGTCGCGCTTGAGCTTCATGAGGATGCGCGCGGAGATCTCCTGCGGCGTCCACTTCTTGCCGTCGACGTCGAAGCTCCAGTCGGTGCCCATGTGGCGCTTGACGGAAGCGATCGTCCGGTCGACGTTGGTGACGGCCTGGCGCTTCGCGGTCTCACCGACGAGCACCTCCCCGTCCTTGGTGAAGGCCACGACCGAGGGGGTCGTGCGGAAGCCCTCGGCGTTGGCGATGACCTTGGGCTCGCCACCCTCGAGGACGCTGACGACGGAGTTGGTGGTTCCGAGGTCGATACCGACAGCACGTGCCATGTGTTCTCTCCTTTGTTGGAAGTTCGTTGGGATCGGAAATCTGCGGCGATCAGGGAAACCTGAGTCGCGATGACTCAACTGTACGCCGACGCTCTGCGGGTGTCAAATCAACTTGATACGACTCGGCTCAACTTTTTCAGAAGGGCGCGAGAACCGCCGGATCCTTCGTGAACGTGACGGTGTTCTGGGGCGGGAGCCGGTCGACGTAGACCTTGCCGGTCGGGCTCGTCCAGGCGTAGACGCCACCACCCAGGGGCTCGACCGCCCACGGCGAATGATGCTTGAGCACGTGATGGCGACGACACAGGTGACCGAGGTTCGACTCCTCGGTGGCTCCCCCGAGCGCGGCCTCGTGATGATGGTCGATGTCGCAGTCCACGGACGCGTACCCGCAAGTGGGGAATCGGCACCGCTGATCCCTCGCCCTCAGATGCCGCTTCAGATCCGGACCGGGACGATAGCGGTCGACCGCGAGGACCGCGCCGGTGATGGGGTGGGTGAGGATCCGGTCCCAGCCCGCTGCCGCGCCGGCGATCCGGCGGGCGGTCGCGCGGTCGACCGGAGTGCGGCCGTTCAGCTCGGCCGGAGTCGAGTCCTCGCCGATCAGCGTCGTGACGGGGACCGTGATCGACACCGTTCCGCGAATCGCCGCCAGGAGCCCCTCGCCGCGATCGTGTCCGGTCGGGGCGCCGGTGAGGAGCAGGTCGAGAGCGAGATCGGCGCGGCGCTGCGCGAGGGTGCGCTCGTCCGGCTCCGGAGCCGGAAGCTCCGGGGATTCATACTCTGTGGATTCACGCTCTGTGGACTCATGCTCGGTGGACCCATGCTCCTGCACCGCCTCGGCCATCTGCGTGAGCCGTTCGAAGACACCGTGCACGAGCGCCGACGGACCGAGCAGGCCGAGCTGCGTCATCCCGTCTCCGACGTCTTTCACCCACACGGATCTCTTCTCCCGCGCATCGAGGTGCCGCTCATCGATCGACCGCGCCTGGAACCGTTCGGCCACCCGCCGAGCCATTCGGCCGACGCGAGCGGGAGACTCGGTCTCGGCGAAGGGGATGATCTGAGCCGCATAGGCGGCGCGGCTTGCCGCATCGGGGAGGTGCTCGCCCGCTTCGCAGACGACTCGGGCGTGCGCCGCGCTGATGCGACCCGCCCCCTGCGCCTCCCAGACCAGCGGGAAGTGCTCCACGACCCAGGCCGCGTCGGCCATCCGGCGCTGCACCGTTCGATCACTCACCCGCAGGGCCGTGGCGAACTCCGCGGCGACCGTGCGGGCCGATATGTCTCCGTGATCGGGATGCCCCGCCTGCGCGGCCACGTCGAGCGCGAGCCGCGACCCGACAGCCAGGATGCCGTCTCGCGCGGCCCGCAGACTGCTGATCGTGCCCTCGACCTCGACGAGCATCTCGGTGAGCGCGGCGAGGGCATCCACCTGCTCGAGGGTCGCATCCGCCAGCGCTGTCATACCTTCAGTGAACCAGGGACCACCGACATTGAAACGCCCAGATCAGCGCCAGAAACCAAGATACCGGAATGGGGCGGGGAGGACCTTCCCCTCCGCCCTGGACGAGCCGACCTCAGACCGGACCGAGGCGATACTTGACCCTGACACGGTGGCAGACGGGAGAACAGACACATGTTGTCCATCGGAGCGTTCGCGCAGATCGGCCAGGTGACCCACCGCATGCTGCGGCACTGGGACACGGCCGGACTGCTCGTGCCCGCCCACGTGGACGAGTTCAACGGCTACCGCTCCTACGACCCGTCGCAGTTGGAAAGGCTGCACCGGATCGTCGCCCTGCGCCAGCTGGGCTTCGGCCTCGACGACATCTCGGCCATCCTCGAACGGGGAGTCGATGCCGAGCGCATCGCCTCCCTGCTGCGGATCCGCCGGGCAGAGGTCGAGCAGGAGCATCGGATCGCCGCGGAGAGACTCGTCGACGTGGAGAGGCGCCTCCACCTCATCGAGAGAGAGAAGCACATGTCACGGATCGAGATCGTCGAGAAGCCCCTGCCTGCCGTCCGGCTCGCCGCCGTCCGCACGGTCGTCCCCGATCAGCCGGCCGTCGCCGGTGTGGTCGGTTCCGCCTTCGACGCGGTCGCGGACACCATCGGCGGCGAACATCCCCTGACCACACCGATCGCCCAGTACACGACGCTCGACGACGGACTGGAGGTCATCGTCGGCTACACCTATGCGGGCCCCGCGCGCGCGGAGTTCGACATCATCGAGCTCCCTGCGGCGGACGAAGCCGTCTGCGGCATCCACCTCGGCTCGATGGAGCACATCGCGGAGAGCTGGCAGGCGATCCACGCCGAGATCTTCGCGCGCGGCCTCGTACACGACGGTCCCTGCAGGGAGCTCTATGTCCGCGCCGTCGGCGACGACCAGTCCGATTGGGTCACCGAACTGCAGCAGCCCGTCCGACGCGCCTGAGCGGAATCACGCACTGAAGGTGTGCGGGCTCACTTACCGCCGGGAGGACCGATCAGCAGCAGGATGACGTACAGCGCGACGATGCCGACCACGAGCAGCACGGCGAGCACCCACGGCCGCTGCAGGAACCACCGCATCAGCCGGTCGTACCACCGTCGATCACGCGGATCCTCGGTCGTCTCGAGACGCCAGGCTCCGGTGAGCCGGCCGGTGCGGTGCAGCCAGATCTCCATCGGGATGGTCGCGTAGGGCACGACGGCGCTCGCGACGGCGAGCACGCCGACCCCGACATGCCAGCGCTGGTTCAGGGCGACCAGGATCGCCGTCGCCGCATAGCTCAGGAAGATGAATCCGTGGATGCCTCCGCCCACCGTCACCACCACGCCGGGGGCGCCGACGGCGCGGGCGATGATCGCGCCGATCAGGATCGTCCAGGTGATCGCCTCCGCGATCGCGAGGACTCGGTACAGACGGTCGGGGGTGCGGAACACGGTACTCCTCGGGTGGGGTGCTTCCACCGTATCCGTCCCGTCATCCCCCTCGAATCAACCGAATGGTTGAGTCCGTCAAGACGGTGCGACCCGTCTCGCGCACCGACATCGGAATAGCAGCCCGCGCGACGACGTTGCCGAAGGCATGGTGACAGTGGATGCGGATGCGCTCTCGCACGTGCTCGGTGCGGTCGATCTCCGCGTCGGCATCGGACGCCGATCGTCGCTCGCCGCGGGAGCGCTGCTGCCGATCCCCGCCGACGCCATCACCCTGGTCTACATCGTCGCGGGCGCCGTGCGGGGGCATCCTCCGCTCGGAGACGGCTGCCGTCTCGACGTCGATCCCGATTCGCAGCGACTCCGGCTCGACAACACGCAGGCGCGCCATGACCTGCTCGTGACGGGCGACGCGTTCCTGACCCTCGGCCGGTCGCCGTTCGCGCTCGAGGCACACGACGAGACGATCCTCATGATCGCCGACATCGAGCTCGCAGATGTCGCGTCACCCCTGCCCGCACTGCTGCCCCCGTTCCTCACCGTGACCGGCTTCGACGCCGTGGAGCCCGCGGCCGCCGCCCTCGCCCTGAACATGGGGGTGATCGACCACACGGTCACACCCGCCCGCCAGGGGGACCCGGTGATCTGCCGCCTGATGGCGACGACCGTCCTGTTGTCGGTCATCCGTGCTTGGGCGGCGAACGGCTGCGCGCCCACCGGCTGGCCCTCCCTGTCGAGCGACCCCTTCCTCGACCGCGTGGTCGACGCCATCCACGAGGAGCCGGGGCGCGACTGGACGGTCGAGCGCCTCGCCGCGATCGGGGCGATGTCGCGCTCGACCTTCGCCGAGCGGTTCCGCAGCGCTGTCGGACGCTCACCCGCCGACTACGTCACCGAGGTGCGGGTCGATGCGGCGAAGCGGATGCTCGACGCCGGACGCTCCGTCTCGGACATCTCCCGCGAGCTGGGCTACGCCTCGGACGAGGGATTCAGCCGCGCATTCCGACGCCGCACCGGACAGACCCCCTCGTCCTGGCGCCTCACCAACCGCACTCCCGTCCCGGCCTGAGCGGCACCCGCCCGGGTCAGGCTCTGCTGCTGACCCGATTCGATGCGCCGAACAGCACCGCGCCGGCGAGCAGCGCGACGGCACCGATCACGTAGACCAGTTCGACGTTCAGAGTGTCGACGAGCAGCCCACCGATGCCGGCGGCGAGCGTGATCGCGCCCTGGAACCCCACGACGACCAGGCTGCCCCCGGCTTCGAGCCGATCGGGCATCCGGTGTCCGACCCAGGTGTTCACGACGATCAGCCAGGACGAGAAGAAGAAGCCCCACACCAGCACGACGATGCCCACGCCGACGATCGATCCGGAGAAGAGGATCATCGCGGTCACCGACACGGCGATCACCAACGGCGCGAACACCGCGAAGAAGGCGAACGTGCGGTCGATGACGAGCCCGATCGTGATGTTGCCGAGCAGACCGCCGACGCCGAACAGCGCGAGCAGCACGACGATGGTCGAGGCGTCGACGTCGGGGATCCGCTCCAGCGCGAGGCGCACGTAGGTGTAGGCGAGGAAGTGCCCGAGGACCACGAGCACATGCCCGACCATGCCGAGGCCGATGCCCGGGCGGCGCAGGGTGTCGACGAGCAGTCGCAGACTCGACGCCTGCTCCGCCGGAACGGAAGGCAGCGCGAACCGCAGCACGGCCGCGAGCACGACCAGGAGCACGCCCGCGAGGGCGAAGACGGCCCGCCAGTCCATGAGCTCACTGAGCATGACGCCGAGGGGCACGCCTGCGACGGTCGCCAGCGACACCCCGGCGGAGGTGAACATGACGCCGCGTCCGAGGTTCGCGGGTCCCGCGAGGCGCGCTGCCACAGTGATCGACATCGCCCAGTACGCGCTGATCGCGGCGCCCAGCAGGAAGCGCGCCAGCAGCACGATGATCAGATTCGGCGCGATCGCCACGATGAGGTTCGACACGGCCGCGGCGAGCGCCATCCACAGCAGCAGCGACCGTCGGTCGAGGCGCGGGAAGATCAGTCCGACCGTCGGGGCGACGACGAGTCCGACGAGCGCGGTCACGGTGACGGTCTGTCCTGCCTGGCCCGGGGTGACCCCGAGGCCGTCGGCCATCTCGGTGAGCACACCGTTGGGCAGGAACTCGGCCGTGACCAGCAGGAAGCCCATCAGCATGAGCACGATCAACCCGCCGTAGCGGATGCGGGGCGCCGCAGAGGAAGACACGGTGGGAACGGGGGCTGTCGTGGTCATGGTTCCACGCTCGCAGGATCCGGATGCCGCCGCCCGACCAGGCGTCCGCGGCATCCGACCGATCGTCCGGAGCGATCCCGGCGGGTCGGGCGTTGACCACCGCCTCTGGACACGTTCGCCGGGGACGCCCTATGCTCGACGACGCACCGGGACGCGCCCGGGAAGCCCGAGCGGAAGGAGCCGAAGACATGAACACGGTCTTTGTCGCGCTTTCCGCCGACCACCTTCCCCTCGAGGCCACCCGCTCCTGATCCTGGCGTGGCCTCCCCTCCTGGAGCCACACTTGTCTGATCCCTCCGCTTCCTCGGAAGCCGCGTCGTTCGACGCCTCCTCCTTCGAAACCCTCGAAACCGAACTCTCCTTCGCCGACGTCGACCCCGGTGAGGGCCAGCGCTGGTCCACGTGGCCGGCGATCACCCCGTCCGAGCGCGGGCCCGAGCCGTGGCCCGCGTGGGTGGTGACCTCCGCCGGTGCGCTCGACACCGAACGGGGCGTCCTCAAGACCGGCAAAGAGGCCGACGTGTTCCTGATCGAGCGCGCCGTGCCCGGTGATCCGGCGCAGCACACCCTGCTCGCCGCGAAGCGCTATCGCAGCGCCGAGCACCGCAGCTTCCACCGTTCCTCGACGTACACGGAGGGGCGCAGCACCCGGAACACCCGTGACACCCGCGCCCTCGCCAAGAAGTCGAGCCACGGTCGCGACGTGGCAGCGGCGCAGTGGTCCTTCGCCGAGTTCGAGGCGCTGTGCCGGATGTGGGAGCTCGGCGCGCCGGTGCCGTACCCCGTGCAGGTGAACGGCACCGAGGTGCTGATGGAGTTCCTCGGCGACGCCGACGGCACGGCCGCACCCCGGCTCGCCCAGTCACGCGGCGACCGTGCCGCGCTTCAGGAGTGCTACGCGCAGGTCGTCGATCTGATGCGGATCTTCGCCGCAGCCGGCTTCGCCCACGGCGACCTCTCCGCATACAACCTGCTCGTGCATGAGGGCCGGGTGCGGGTGATCGACCTGCCGCAGATCGTGGACGTCATCGCGAACCCGCAGGGACTCGACCTGCTGCATCGCGATTGCGTGAACATCTGCGACTGGTTCACCCGACGCCGCGTCGACGCCGACCCCGAGGAACTGTTCGCCGAGCTGCTCGCGGCGCTCTACTGAGAGTCAGACGCCACGCGGGCGGCCAGCAGCGTCACGAGCTCGTACACCACATGGCTCGCGGCGATGCCGGTCATCTGCGCGTGGTCGTAGGCGGGCGACACCTCGACCACGTCCGCGCCGACGATGTTCTGCGACGTCAGGGCACGCAGGATCCGCAGCAGCTCCCGGCTCGTGAGCCCCCCGGCCTCGGGCGTACCGGTGCCGGGCGCGTGGGCGGGGTCGAGCACGTCGATGTCGATCGACACGTACAGCGGCTTGTCGCCGATGCGCTGGAGGATGCGGGCGATGCCGGCCTCGACGCCGTGCTCCTCGATGTACTCGCTCGACACGATCGAGAAGCCCAGGCGCTCGTCGTCCTCCAGATCCTGCTTCGAGTACAGGGGGCCTCGCGTGCCGACGTGGCAGCTGGAGGTGAGGTCGATCAGTCCCTCCTCGCTCGCGCGGCGGAAGGGGGTGCCGTGGGTGACGGGTGCCCCGAAGTAGGTGTCCCACGTGTCGAGATGTGCGTCGAAGTGCAGCACGGCGACGGGGCCGTGCTTCGCGGCGACCGCGCGCAGCAGGGGCAGCGCGACCGTGTGGTCCCCGCCGATCGTGACGATGCGCTGCACCTGCTCGCCGAGGGCCAGGGCCGCGCGCTCGACCTCGGTCACGGCTTCCGTGAGGTCGAAGGGGTTGACCGGGATGTCACCCGCATCCACGACCTGTGCGATCGCGAACGGCGACACGTCCTGCGCGGGGTTGTACGGCCGCAGCAGTCGCGAGGACTCGCGCACGTGCGACGGACCGAACCGCGTGCCCGGTCGGTAGCTGACGCCCGAGTCGAACGGGATGCCCACGACCGCGATGTCGGCGCGCGGAACATCTTCGATCCGCGGCAGCCGCGCGAAGGTGGCGATACCGGAGTAGCGGGGGTTCACGGACGCGTCGATGGGGCCCACGTTCTCGGTCATGGCTCGTTCCTGTTCGTCGGGGAGGTCAAGGGAGGGAGGTCACGGAGTTCAGAGGGCGCTCTGCGGGAGGTGCACCAGCTGCACGCCGCCCTCGGCGATCGCGGCCCGGATGCTCGTGGCGATGTCCTCGCGGCGCTCCACCCGGCGCCCGGTCGCGCCGAAGGCCGTGGCGAGCGCCGCCCAGTCGGGCTGCACCAGGTCGACGCCGATGGGGGTCATGCCCCGATCGACCTCGTTCTGACGGATCTCGGCGTAGCCGCCGTTGTCGACGCACACGATCGTGACGTCGAGACGCTGCTCGACCGCGGTGACCAGCTCGTTCACGCAGAACATCAGCGCGCCGTCGCCGATCACCGTGACGACCGGATGCTCCGTCTGCGCGACTCTGGCGCCGATCGCCGCCGGCAGCCCGTAGCCGAGCGTCGCGTAGGTGGGGGTATAGAGCAGCGAGTGCGGATGGGCCGACTGCAGCACGCTGCCGAGGGCCAGATAGACGATCTGGGACGAGTCGCCCGCGACGATCGCATCTTCGGGAAGGGCGTCGGCGATGATCTCGGCCAGGGCGACCGCCTCGGGCGCGGTCTCGCGCATCTCGGCGGCGATCGCGCTCCGCTCGGCGGTGAGGTCGCGCGGCGGGCGGGTTTCGTGCGGGACGACGGCCAGCAGCGCCTCCACGACGGCAGCCGCGTCGCCCGTGATGCCCACCGTCGCGGCGAGGTTCTTGTCGTGCTGCGTCGGCGAGATGTCGATACGGATCACGGATCCGCGGGCTTCGAGCCGCGGCGCCCACAGCTCGGCCTCACCGAGCTTCGAGCCGACGACGAGCAACACGTCGGCATCCTCCGCGACCGCGCGGGCCGCGGCGAGGCGCAGATTCGAGCCGAGCGAGAGCGCGTGCTGCTCATCGACCACGCCCTTGCCGTTCAGGGTGGTGAGCACCGGAGCGCCGAGTCGCTCGGCGAGGGTCGTGACCTCGTGCGCGGCATCCACCGCTCCCCCACCGGCGACGATCACCGGGGTCTTCGCGGCGACGAGCAGACGTGCCGCCTCGGCGAGCGCTGCCGGATCCCCGGACGCGCGCGCCGCGACCGGGCGGGGCCGGCGCGCCTCGGCGGAGACCTCGG
>NZ_JRKC01000070.1:0-9248 GCF_000800925.1 Microbacterium sp. ZOR0019
AGACTACGCCGCTGCGGCGGCCGAAGCGCGCGCGATCGCGGCCGAGGGCGTCGCCGAGGGGCTGCGCGAGGGCAGCGCGGAGCTGCGTGCGGCGCTGGCTTCTCTCACGCCGAAGAGCAAGTGAGCTGCGCTGTCCGAGGCCCGGCGTAGTCTGGGCGATCGACAGCCCGCCCCCCGGGGTGTCCAAAGCGGCGGTTGCCGGCCTCGTGCCGGCGGCCGCCGCTTCGTCATAGGCCGAGGAGGCTGTCTGACCACATGGGGTGCAGGGCACCGCGGCGCTTCACGATGATCTTGAACCGGTCGGGCTCGACGTCGAGCCACACGGCGATGAGGTCGCGGGCCTGGCTCTCGACCTCGCGGAGGCTGAGCGCCTGTGAGACTGCGCCTGGGCCCAGATCCGGGACTCGGATGTGCCACCATCGCCCCTCGGGATGAACGGTGACTAGGTAGGGCCGGCGCTGCACTCTCGATCGCATAAGAGAGCGACGTTACTCCGTAGCCGGCTGATAGTGCCACGTCACTTCGTAGATCTCATAGGGGGCCCATTCCTGGTGAGGCATGATCCGGGAGTACCCGCGCCGCGCATCGCCGATCGCGTTGGCGTCGTCTTCGGCTGCGTACAGCAGCGCGCGGGCGGCCGCGAGAATTGAGTAGTGCTGTCGGATCCGGGCCGTGAGGTGGTCTTCCCAGTAGATGCAGTAGCGCACGGGCGGCTGAGGATCCGGCATGTCGATACCGTATCGACGCCGGCCGGTTGCGGCATCGTCAGAAGGGCAGCTCACCGTCGTACTCCGTGGCCGGTGCCGTGGATCGGATCTGCGGCGGGCAGTCAGGGCAGGGGCGGACGACGGTGTAGCCGGCCTCGGTGACGCTGTTGATCCATCCGTGGCCGTCGCACTGCGAGCCGCCGCATGGCTGCGGCCGCGCAGCGGCTCCATTGTGTGATCCATCGTCGTTGCGGCCGCCCGTCAGGGCGGTGTGGAGAGCGGGGGAGTGCAGGACGGATGCCAGCAGCGCTTTCAGCAGCCCGAAGGGCGATCGGGCCCGCTCCCAGCGGCTCACGCCGATCCGGGCGGCCTCGTCGGTCAGCGCAGCCGCCAGGGCGGCCGGCTTCCAGCCGGCCGACTCGTAGGGGGCGAGCTGAGCGGCGATCTGTCCGGGCCGGATGCCGTCGAATAGGATCGAGAGCGTCGATTGCGCTAGCAAGTCTCCGGCGAGGCCGGCTCCTGGTCGTCGTCGACGTCTCCGCCCGGTCTCCATTGTCGTTTCCTCAGCCTCGGACGCGGTAGCGGCCGCTAAGGGAAGAACTTTGAGAAGGTGACGGACGGGGGAAAAGCGAGACCCTACGGGTAGGTGGCCGAAGCATTCGATGTGTGGAAGAACCTGGGCGAACTCGCCAGGCACCGGGATCGCAACGGCGGCGCGGTGGCGGGCGGTGAGCACGGTCACCGCGTACAGGTTCGGGATGCCGCGCTGCTGATGTCCTGGGGCGGCCTCGATGAGCGCCAGGCGCTCGGCGCGGGTCAGCTCACGGCCGCGGTACAGCTCGACGAGGATCCCGATGCGGACGCTGATCGAGCGTGCGCGCCGCACGGTGCGCTCTGAGCGGCCGACACGGGCCGCGGCGACGGTCTGGCTGGTTCGGAGCCCGCGGCCGTTGCTGTCGGCGTCCAGGGCGTCGTTGACAGCGATCGCGTACCACGTGTCGACGGCGATCCCCTCGGCGCGGCAGAGCTGCGCGACGTAGGGCTGCGATGCGAGGGCGTGGATGATGCGCAGCATGCTCGCGCGGCCAGGAGAGGCCGGCACGGCCCGGTTCAGCTCGCGCGGCACGTCCGGGGCGCTGACGCCGTTCGCGCGCTCAGGAGCGCGTGTAGCGCGCCTGAGCGACGCCAGAGAGCCGTCCGTGTGCCTACGGGCGCGAGAACGCCGCTCGTAGGCATCCTGCGCCCATGCAGCGGGTCCGGGGCCCGTGTGTCGTGGTTGCGATCTCGACACGCCGCTAGCCCTAGGGATAAGGCTTGAATTTCGGGTAGCACCGGCTACCATAGGGTCATCTCCAAACTGGCAGGTTCGGGGGTACAACGAAGGTCCGGTGCTCGACCGGTTCTTCCTCACATCGCCTAGATCTGGTTCAGTCGCCAAACTTCAGTCAGATCAGGCACAAGAGCTTCGAGGCCCGCCCCTGGCGGGCCTCATCTCGTTAAGCGGCGTCGATAGGCAGCACCCCGTCTTCGGCGTCCGGGTTGTCAGGCAGCCATGAGGGCCGATTGGGCCCGTCGACCTCGACGCTCGCAACCATGCGGTCGAAGAGTGCGCCGGCTGAGATCCCGGAGCGGAGCGCTATCGCGTTCCAGCGGTCTCGGGATCGTTCCTCGATCTTCCAGCCGGCGGTAACCGGCTTACGCCGGGTTCCGCGGGGGAGTCGTGGGGCTGCCATGAGATGAACATACGGGTAGCGCTAGCGTTAACGCCAGAGCGACACGCCGTGGTTCAAGTGCAGCTTGAAGGCGGCGGCCTCTACCAGGCGTCGGTGCGGTTTTCGAGGCGTTGGCAGGCTCCTTGCCAGAGCCAGCAGCGGAGGGTTTCGCCGTCGACGTCGAGCTGCACGCCTACGGCGTCGGCTGTCCAGCGCATGACCTGGACGACGGCCTGTACGTCGACGTATCCGAATTGGAGCCAGGCGAGGGCCCAGAGCTTCACGCCGGCCGGCACGATGGTGATGGGCCGGGCGTCGAGGCGGAGCTGCACGGAGCTGAGGGAGCGGAGCGTGCCGTGCGTGCGTGCATCGCGCAGCTCTTTCTCCTCGCGCCGCTGTCCCGACAGGTGCGGGTAGCGCTTGTTCGTGCCCACCGCGACATCATCGCGGTGGGCACGGACGCTGGGTGCTACTTGGCGGCGCGGACGGCCGCGTGGAACGCGCTGAGCGCTCCGGCGGGATCGGCGACGCCGTAGTCTTCGTTGCCATGCTGATCGATCGGCACGTAGAGGTCGGGGGCGTTTGCGTTCGTGAGGAGGATGATGAGCCGGACGGGGGAGAGCGCGGTGTAGTCACCCTCGTTGCTCGCTGCGCTGACCGTGATGATGTGGTCAGTGTTGACGAGGTGGCTGCTGGCCTTCGTGCCGTAAGGACGAAGCTTGATGAGGGACATGAGATTCCTTTCAGAGTCCGCGGGCAACTGCGGCTGCGGCTGCGAGCCAGGCCCGCTGTGTGTTGGGGCGCATGGCGTCGAAGTGGATCTTGCCCGCTTTCAGAGCCGGGTCGAACGGGATGACGACGACGGAGCGCACGTGCGGCTGGAACAGGTCGGTGATGCGGCGCGCTTCCACGTAGTCGTCCGGCTTCCAGCAGCTCACGACGACGACCGCGTTTTCGGCGAGGCGGGCGCCGTGTTCGTCGCGCTCCGCAATCGTCTGCAGGGTGCGCGAGCCCAGCTCGGCGCGGTCTTCGCCGGTTGTGGTGGCGATGACGAGCTGGTTGGTCAGCTCGATCATCGCTCGCCAGTTCGCGGCGCGGGCGGTGTTCCCGGAGTCCATGATGAGCATCCGGTAGTACCGGGCGGCGACGTGGTGGGCGCGGCGTACTTCCTCGGCCTGGATCTCGTGGTCGCCGAAGTCGTTCTGATCGGACCAGAGGACGTCGTAGCGGTCGGCCTGCTGGTGGTGCACGTAGCCGGCGATGAGGCCGTGGCTCTGGCCTTCGTTGAGGCGGTCCTCGTCGCGCAGCAGATCGAGGACGCTCGCGCCGTGTGGCTCCTGGTCGGTTCTGATGGGGAGAGTCCCGCTGTTCTCGTTGTTGTCCCACGCGAGGACGCCGCCGCCACCGTAGCGGCCGAACACGGCGGAGAGCGACGCCACGGTGGGCGTCTTGGCACTGCCACCCTTGCGATTCACGACGGCGATCGTGCGAGTGCCGGGCCAGTGCCGGGAGACGGCCGCAATGTCGGCGCGCTCAGCGAGTTCGGCGGCGGACGGCTGCGACTTGATGCCGATGCGCGTCAGGAGCCCACGCACGCCCTTCACCGCAGGGTCGGGGCGGGCGTCGTCGACGAGGAACGTCGTGTCGCGCAGGCTGCGCCGCGTCAGGGCCACCTGGTCGCTCTTCGTGTCCTTGATGAATACCGGCATCTGGGGCACTCCGGCGATGGTCGTCACGGTCGTTGTACCGTGCCCGGGCGCGGGAGTCGGGAACGAGTCGACCGGTGCGGCGGGCAGAGCCGCTGCCGGGTCGAGCTGCGCGTCATCGTTCGGGTGGATCGGCACGACGTTCCCGCCGGCCGCCTCGACGAGCGCTGCGTGGCTCCCGGGCGCAGTCGGGGCCGGAGAGGGTGTCGGCGGCACACTGCGCGGTGCTGCCGGCGCAGTGCGCTCAGGCGCGGTCGTGTCGGGGTGCGTTGTGCCGTCTGGGGTGAAGATGAGCGGCCACGTGCCGGACGGATCGGTGACGGTGCCGCGCACCGGTCGACCGATGCGGCGAGCCGTGTCGGTCGCTATCGATCGAGCGTGCTCGCGTGCCGCGGCGACGTCGCCAGCCTGCACGGGATGCTCAGCGGCTCCCGTGTTGACCGTGCCAGTACCGTCAGCGGCGATCACGATTTCGATGTGCGGCCAGGGAGATACCTCGTGCAGGCTCATCATCAGTTCCTTTCGAAGGGGGCTAGTGGTTCGGTGCGAGTGGGCCGAAGTCGATCCCGCGCTCGGCCATGAACGGGCGCGGGTCAATGGGTGCGCCGATGATGTGGATTTCGAAGTGAAGGTGACAGCCGTACGACCGCCCGGTGTCGCCTTCCTCGCCGATCTGCTGGCCGGCTGCGACCTCCTCGCCCTGGGAAACTCTGAGCGCTCCCCAGGGCATGTGTCCGTACAGGGTAGATACGCCGTCCGTGTGGTCGATGACCACGGCATTGCCATAGCCGGCGTACGATCCGGCGATGCGGACGGTGCCGGCCTGTGCGGCGAAGATCGGTGAGCCACAGCCGGCGGGGAGGTCGATTCCTGCGTGCAGTCGTCCATCCCGCTCGCCGTATTCGCTGGATGCGGCGGTGCCGGGGGCGGCGGGCGATGTCCAGCCGTCGAGGCCGACGGTCGGGTTCGTGCCGTCGCAGGTGGGCAGGCCCGCGATGTCGAGCGTGTAGAAGTGGTCGGCGTTGTCCATCCGCTGCTCGATTTGATCGTTGCCGGAGATCTCGAACTCGTCATCCCAGAACTTCGCCCACTCGCGCGGCGTTTTCGGCGAGCTGGCAAGCATCGCCTCTGCCACATCGTTGTGGCTAGTGGCCAGCTCCTGGGCGAGCCAGAGCATCTGGGTCGTGGCGTCATCCCAGGACGTACCCGCCGTAGCAGCGAACTGCTCGAGTCCGGTCTTGCGTCCGCCGAGCCACTGGAAGAGCCCGGATGCGCCGATGGAGTTGACAGCGGAGGGGTTGAAGCCCGATTCCTGCATGACGTTCCCGGCCACGCCTGCGGCCTGCTCACGGTTCATCGGCTTGCCGTCGAGCGCTTCGAACGGGTACACCATGAGCCACTTCATGAAAGCAACGGCTTTGTCGTCGTCGGTCCCTGTGAGGACCAGATCGGTCGCCTTCCCTCCGCCACTGGTGGAGCAGTCCTCGGCGGCCCCGAACCCCACCAGTAGCAGGCTGAAGAGCAGTACCAGGATCATCCCTGGTACTGCTGCGACCGCGAGCCCCCCGTTTTTCATGCTTCCCCCCGGATCTGCATTGCTACTCTTTGCCGCCACCTAGGTTGCGGTTGGCGAGCATCGTGGTCTTGAGCTCGTCGCGGAGCACGTGCCACGTCGCCCCGATCTTGTAGCCGGGGATGGTCCCGCGGTTGAGCCAGACGTAGACGTTCTTCTCGCTCATGTGGAACAGCTCGGCGACGTCCCTGACGCTGAGCATGTCTGGACGGCCCTCGAAGAGCGCGTCGAGCGCGTCGGAGGACTTGCCGTCACTCACGGCAGGATCCTCGACGGTCGTGCGATGCATGCCGACAGACTAGACGAAACGGAGGAAAAGGGCAAAGAGTGGAGTAGATATCGGGAAATAGACATATTTAGACCGATCGGGTAGGAAACGGTGTAGGGTGGACGCGAAGCGTCTGCTTCCCATTATCTGAGAGAGGATGACGGGGTGATGACAAACCCGTGGCTGACTCAGCCGACAGAGCCGGATCCGCATGAGGCTGCGCCGGCCGCAGCTCCCGTGCGGGCGGCGACGGGCCCGACCGCCCCGCAGCGGGATATGACCATTGAGCCGGCACGCCACGCGCTGCCCATCGTCGACCGGTGGGAGACCGCCGAGCTGTGGTGGGTCGGTGCGCATGGCGGGTCAGCCGAGACGTCGTTGGCGGGCCTCGTGCCGGGCTGGGTGGCCGCTGGCCATGCCTGGCCGAAGCCCTTCGACGGCACCCGTGCGCGGGTCGTACTGACCGCTCGCACGAGCATGGGGGGACTCCTAGCCGCGCAGGCAACGGCCACGCAGTGGGCAGCGGGCGTCGTCCCGCACGTCGATCTGCTCGGCCTGGTCCTGGTCGCTGACGCCCCGGGACGGATCCCGAAGGCGCTGCGCGCCTTCGGGCAGGTAGTCCGCGGCGGGGCTCCACGCGAGTGGAGCGTCCCGTGGATCGAATCGTGGCGGTTGGGAGAGTCGTTGGCTCTCGATGCCGCTCCGCGTGAAGTTCGTCGACTCGTCGAGGAACTTCACGCGCTCATTGAAGCCGGTGCCGGAGGGGCATCGACGACCGGAAGGAACACAGCATGAACCTGATCGACACGGCGGTGGTCAAGCTCGTCTCGAGAGTGCCGCAGGCGCTCCCGAGCCCGTGCCCGACCCAGCCGCCCGGGACCGCAGGCGTCACCGACATCATGGGCTGGGTGATGTGGGGAGGCCTGGTCCTCTGCATCATCGGCATCATGGTCGGCGGCGCGCTGATGTGGACGCAGTCTCGCCGCGGCGAGGGCAGCGACAACATCAACAAGATCCTGTACGGCTGCCTCGGCGCGATCGTGATCGGCGCAGCGGCGGGCCTCATCGGCTTCCTGGCCGGCGGCGCGAACGGCTGCGCGTAAGGGGGCTCCGACATGGCTACGGAAGACGAAGAGAAGAGCCCGTTCACACGGCCCGGCTTCATCATCTCGGCGGGCCTGGTCGTGGCGCTTGTTGTAGTCGGGGTCATCGTGGGCATCAGCGTCGCTCAGAAACCTGATCCCACCGCATCACCCCAACCCACCGCCTCCGAGCCGGCCCCTAGCACCGCCCCGACCCCCACGGAGGGGGACGCGGGCGGTGCTAGTGTTTGCGGGCTCAGTGGTGAAGTGCTGGAAGGCACACTCACGAACGTTCCGGACGTCGACGAGTGGGTCTACCAGGGGACGACTGCCTACCCGACGTCGACGAAGTATGGGCCGGGGATGACAGCTCCCGAGGGATACCGCTACTGCTTCCAGCACTCCCCGGAGGGTGCAGCATTCATGGCTGCGACCGCAATCGCCCAAGGTGGAGACCCGACAGTTAATGCCGCCTGGGTGAACTACGTCGTACCCGAGGGCCCCTACCGCGATCAGTTGCTCAGCAGTGCGGGGCAGGGCGGGACAACGCAGGGAATCCGCATGGATGTCCGCGGAGTCCGCTTGCTCTCCTACACCGGAGACACGGCCCGGGTTGACCTCGGGATCTCAGGGGCGAGCCAGGGCAAGACAATCAACGCCTCTGTGGTGTACGAGCTGGTCTGGCAAGACGGCGATTGGAAGCTGAACGCTGAGACACCGACCCCGTTCGATTTCGCCGCAATCCCCAACCTGTCCAGCTACACCCCGTGGGGGCCGTGACATGGCCTGCGATCTTCTTCACCTCAACGAGTGTGTTGGGGATGTTGTCGATTCTGCTGTCGGCGACGCAATCAACAACCTGGCCACCGCGTCCGCAGAGTTCTATGGCACGGCCGTATCGGCGGCAGGAACGGTGTGGGCCTATATCGGTACGCCGGTCATCCAGGGCGACAGCTCAGGATCAGTGCCGTCATCCCCAACCGCCCCTGCGGGGTCTGAGGCGATCTCGACGGTCATGGGCTACGTGATGTGGATCTGCATCGCGGCGGCGATCATCTCCACGATCGCACTCGGGGCGATCTTGTGGACGCGATCGCGCAAGGGCGAAGGTGGTTCGCTCGGCGGGCGCGCAGTGATGATCCTGGGTGGAACGATCCTCATCACCGCGTCGAGCGCTCTCGTCTCCGGTCTGGCAACAACCGCGACGCCCGCCAATGCGGGAGGCACCGTCTATTTCCTCCAGGAATCGCTGTGGTGGATATCAGGCGCGGCCGCGATCGTCTCGGTGATGATCGGTGGCGTTGCGATGGCGTGGCAGCAGCGCGCGCAGCCGGGTATTGAGGTCGTACGCTCGCTCCTCACCCTCCTGGTTGTCTCGGGCGCTGGTGTTGTCATCGTAGGAATCCTGGTCGCGGCTGCTGATGCCTTCTCCATCGGGTTGCTGACCAAGGCTCTCGACTGTGGGGAGGGTGGGCTGATCGCAGTAGATGCCGGTACGGGCGAGACGTGCTTCGGGCGCAACATGATGCTCCTGGTGCCGCTTCTCTCGTCCAGCGGCCTCGGGGCGCTCGTCATCATCATCCTGGGTGTCATCGCCGGCCTTGCATCGCTTGCCCAAATCGTGCTGATGGTGGCACGGAGCGGGATGCTCGTGATTCTCACGGGGATCCTCCCGCTCTCTGCCTCGTTCACGAATACGGAGATGGGCAAGACGTGGTTCAAGCGGTGCGTCGCGTGGCTGACGGCAGCCATTCTTTACAAGCCGGCCGCCGCGCTCGTTTACGCAGCGGCGTTTCAACTAAGCGGAGCGAACGTGTTCCAGAAAGACGGTACGGGGCTCGTGTCGATCGTCGCGGGACTCATGCTAATGATCCTGGCCCTGTTCGCTCTGCCGGCGCTGATGCGGTTCGTGACTCCGCTGGTGGGCGCGACGGCGGGCGGCGCGGCGGGGGGAGCTATGGCGGCCGGCATGGTCGCTGCTCTGCCGACTGGGGCCGCCCAGGTTGGCCGTCTTGCCGGCGGCGGCGGTTCGTCCGGTGGGTCCGGGTCTACCGGCTCGGCGGGGCCCACGGGCGCGAGTGGTAGCTCTGGCACGGGTGGCGCGTCGACTCCGCCTGCTGGTGCTGGCGCAGCCGCGTCCTCGGGCGCGGGCGCTGCTGGCGGAGCTGCGGCCGGCGGTGGAGCTGCGGCCGGTGGAGCT
>NZ_JRKC01000071.1:0-4511 GCF_000800925.1 Microbacterium sp. ZOR0019
GGGAGTGGCTGCTGCGGGCGGTCGCCGGTGATCCCGCCGATCTGCAGATCATGTACGGCCCGGCGGGGGAGCGAGATCTTCCGGAGCGTGCTCTGCCGCACCTCCCCGGGTACGAGGCGTCCACGCCCGTGCGGATCGGCAACGGCGCAGCCGACCAGTACCAGGCGGATGTCGTCGGCGAAGTCGTGGTGACGCTGTCGGCCGCGCGGGCGGCGGGACTCACCGAGTCGGGCTTCTCCTGGCCGCTGGAGCGCGAGTTGCTGCGGTTCGCCTCCGAGCAGATCGAGCGTCCGGATCAGGGCCTGTGGGAGATCCGCGGGGAGCCACGCTACTTCACCCATTCGCGGGTGATGATGTGGGCGGCGTTCGACCGGGCGGTGCGCGCGGTCGAGGAGCACGGCTTCGACGGCCCCGTCGAGCGCTGGCGTGGGCTGCGCGATCGGATGCGCGAGGAGATCGATCGCGACGGCGTCGTCGACGGCCACTTCGTGCAGCACTACGAGACGACCGAGGTCGACGCCTCGCTCCTGCTCCTTCCGCAGGTGGGCTACTGTCGGCCGGACGACCCGCGGATGCGGGCGACGGTCGCACGGATCGAGCAGACACTGATGGCGGGCGGGCTGGTGCGGCGGTACCGCACGGCGACGGGGGTGGACGGCCTCGCCGGGACGGAGGGAGCCTTCCTCGCGTGCTCGTTCTGGCTGGTCGAGCAGTACGCCATGACCGGACGGCGCGCCGAGGCGCAGGCGCTCATGGAGGGGCTGTGCGCACTGGCGAACGACGTGGGGATGCTGTCGGAGGAGTACGACCCGGTGGTGGGGCGGCAGCTCGGCAACACCCCGCAGGCCTTCTCGCACCTTGCGCTCGTGCGGGCTGCCGATGCTCTGTCGCGGACGGAACCGCGGACGCGCTGACCTTTGCCCGCAGTGCGAGCCCTTTCTAGGATGTGGACATGTCGGAACCGGTGAAGAGGCGGGATCCTCTGGTCCAGCGCCAGAGGTTCTCCGTCAACGCGGCTCTCGACGATGCCTTCTTCGTGTTCGCCGGTCTCGCCGCCGTCTGGCTCGCGTACCTCATCGTCACCGAGGCGTTCTCGTGGGGCTGGTGGGCCATCGCCTTCGCGGTCGCGTTCTGGTTGCTCCTCGCCTACCTCGTCCTGCCGAGACTGCACGCGATCCTCACGCGCATCTACGTGCCCAGTTACTTCATCGGCCGCGCACGCACGAGTGACGGCCTGCTCGGCGACCCGGTGAACCTGGCCGTCCTCGGCTCGGAGGAGCAGCTCACCCGGTGCATGGCCGAGGCCGGATGGACGCGTGCCGACGACATCACCGCGGAGTCGACGTGGCGCATCGTGCTGTCGACCGTGCTGCGGCGCAGCTACGACGAGGCACCGGTCAGCCCGCTCTTCCTGTTCGGTCGTCGGCAGGACCTCGCGTATCAGCAGGAGGTCGAGGGCAACCCGGCCAAGCGGCACCACGTGCGGTTCTGGCGCTGCCCCGAGGGGTGGATGCTGCCCGGCGGTCACCGCGTGGATTGGGTGGCTGCCGGCACCTTCGATCGGGCCGTCGGCTTCTCGCTCTTCACCCTCCAGATCACCCACAAGATCGATGCGGACATCGACATCGAACGCGATCACATCGTCGGCACGCTGCGCCGCGCGCACAGCGGGGTGCGCATCGTCATCATCCGCGACTTCTCCACGGGCTATCACTCGCGAAACGGCGGCGGCGACAGCATCCACACCGACGGCGACCTGCCGGTCATCGATCTCCGCGGCGTCACGAAGGCACCTGCCTCGGGCTCCGCCGGGGAGCCCGAGGAGCAGGCACCGGTCACGGAACTGCGGGGGCTGTCGTGAAACGCCCTCTGGCCACGGGGCTCGGCGCCGTGCTGATGTCGCTCCGCGTCGTGTGGGGGTTCATCTCGATCCTCATCTACGCGCTGAACTGGGCGGCGATCAGAGAAGAGGTCTTCTCTTCCGAGAACGGCCTGGAGGCGGTGCCCGCGGACGTCGCCGATCTCCTGATCGTCATCGGTCTCTGCGCGCTCGGCGTCTGGTACGTGTTCTACGGCGTGCTCGCCGGGCTCGTGTTCGCCGGCGCCAACTGGGCGCGCATCGTGGCGATGAGCTTCGCCTCGCTCAGCATCATCGTCGTGTTCCTCGACTGGTGGAACGCCGGCATCCCCGTGACGTTCCGCACATCGCTCGCGAGCGTGGCCCTCGACATCCTCGTGCTGCTCGCCCTGTCGGCGCAGAGCGCACGCGGCTACGCCCGGCGCAACGACCCCCGCTCGATCACAACCACTTCTTATACTTGAACACCCCGTAGAGGGCGACGGCGAACGCGGCCATCGCGCCGATCGCCATCGGATACCCGAAGGCCCAGTGCAGCTCGGGCATGACGTCGAAGTTCATCCCGTAGACCGTGCCGACCAGCGTCGGCGCGAAGATGATCGCCGCCCAGGAGGAGATCTTCTTGATCTCGTCGTTCTGTGCGAGCCCGGCCTCGGTCTGGCGGCGGGCCACGAGCGCGGAGTGCACGGTCAGCGCGTTCTCGAGGATGGCCCGGAACGAGTCGACCCGCTCGTTGACGCGGATCGTGTGGTCGAGGACGTCACGCAGCGACCGCTGCAGCTCCTCGTCGATGCGGTACTTCTCGGACCCGCGACGCAGCCACTCCAGCATCCCGCTCAGAGGATGCACCGCCCGCTGGAAGTTGATCACTTCGCGGGAGAGTTCATAGATGCGCCGGGAGAGCGCGCTGTCGTCGGCGCCGTCGCCGAAGAGCTGGTCCTCGATCTCGTCGATGTCGTTGAGGAGCCCCGCCACGATCGGCTCGTACCCGTCGACGACCTCGTCGAGGATCGCGTAGAGCACCGCTTCCGGTCCCATCGCGAGCAGCTCGGGGTGGGCCTCCATGCGCATCCGGACGGCGGCGAGGTTCGGCGACTCGGCGTGGCGGATGGTCACCACGAAATCGGGGCCGACGAAGAGGTGCAGCTCGCCGAACTCGATCGACTCCTCCTTGTCGCGGTACCGGGCGGGGCGGAGGACGGCGAACAGGGTGTCGCCGTAGCGCTCTACCTTCGAGCGCTGGTGCCCCGAGAGCGCATCCTCGACGGCGAGGGGGTGCAGATCGAACTCCCGGGCGACCGAGGCCACTTCCTCGGGGCTGGGCCGGTACAGCCCGATCCAGGCGATGCCCCCGGCCGCATCCAGCATCCGGTAGGTCTCGTCCAGGTTCTTGGGGGTCTCCACGCGACGTCCGTGGACGTACACGCCGTTGTCGATGAGCGCCATGATGCGGCTCCGTTCTCGCGGGCGCACGGCAGCGGAGAGCTCCGTGCGCGGATTCGTCAGGGGGCGGATGACGCCACCGACGCTGCGAGGGAGGACGTGCGAAAGCGGACCGGAAGGTCAACGCGTGAGCGCAGGGAGTCTCGACGCAGCGAAGGCGGCGTCGTAACTATCACCGGACATCGCCATCACCGCCTTTCGGGACTCTTCGGGGTCGGACGACCCAACGGGTCAGCATACCCCTGTCTGCTGGGAGTCAGGTGTCCGGTCCGTCGCGCCTTCCCGCGTGGAGCGAGCTCAGAGCGTGACGACCTCGCCACCGCGGGAGGCAGAGGTCTGGGCGGCCGTGGCGATCTCGACCGTGCGGATGCCCACGCCGGCGTCGGGCTGCGGCTGCCGGCCCTCGCGCACGGCGTGCACGAACTCGTCGAGCAGCAGCGCGTCGAGGTCGGCGCCCACCGGGCTCCAGGTCTCGCCGTGCGCATCATGCCCGGCGACGCCCTTGGCGAAGGGGCTGACGGTGACGGTGCCGCGCTCGGCGACGACCTGGAGGGTCAGCCCGCCCCAGGTGGCCGAGCTCATCGGCCAGCTCCAGGAGCAGTCGATCGTGGCGATGACGCCGCTCGGGTACCGGATCGAGACGAGTCCGCCGGTCTCGACCTCGAGCTCGCGCTCGGCGTGCAGGATGCTGTTCGACACGGCGCGCACCGACTGGGCCCGCTCGCCCAGGAGCTCGTCGAGCAGGTCGGCGCAGTGCACGACGTGGTCGACCAGCGCGCCGCCTCCGGCCAGTTCCGGATCGGTGAACCAGGCGCGGTCCTGCGGGAGCTTCCCATTGTTGATGCCGGTGACGCCGAGGACCTTCCCGAGGCGACCGCTGCGCAGCTCGGTGATCGCGTCGCGCACGCTCGGCGCGAAGCGCACAGGGTAGGCGACCATGAGGATCACGCCGGCACGCTCGCAGGCCTCCTGCATCGCGACGGCATCCTCGACCGTGGTGGCCAGCGGCTTCTCGCAGAGCACGTGCACCCCGGCAGCGGCCGCGCGCTCGACGAGGGCGCGGTGGCGGGAGTTCTCGGCGGCGATCACCACGGCGTCGGGCCTCCAGGCGAAGGCCTCGTCGTAGGTGTCGACGTAGGCGACGCCGAGCTCGGCGGCCAGGGCCGCGCCCCGGAGCGCGTCGTCGGCAGCCGCGGCGCCGTCGGGATCG
>NZ_JRKC01000072.1:0-1048 GCF_000800925.1 Microbacterium sp. ZOR0019
GACGGGAACGGTCCACCAATACGCGTCGATCCCCGCGGGGTCGATGGCCACGGTGAGTCCCAGAGCCCGACCGGCGAGGTAGAGACCGAGGCCGGGGATGCCGATAGCCAGGACCAACGGGCGCTCTTTTCGTATCCGCGAATCGACGAGGGCGCGCCGCGCCTCGTCCGGCAAGAGAATTACCTTTCGCCTCTTAGCAATCATCGCTTGTCTGTGACGCGACTCGGATGGTACGTTATGCTCAAACGAAAATATTGAAATGTCGTGCGTTGGGGGGGATTCCTGAAGCCGCATTTCATGGACATCGGAGGAGCAATGAAGCTCAAGAGAAGAGCGATTTCCGCATTCACGGCCGCTGTGCTCGCGGCCGGGATGGTAGCGGGTTCGGTTCTACCCGCATCTGCAGCGTCGGTCGGAACCGTGAACCTTTCGAACGTGGCTGCGATTCAAAGTTCTACAAAGGATATGTCGATCGTGGACTCGAAAGGGCGAACGTGGTGGATCACAGTCACCACTACGTGGCAGCGGTTGTCTAGCACGAAAGCGGTGCTTCGTGTAATCAACCTTCGGCCAAAGACATTCCCCGGCGGTGAATGTCTTTCAATAAATGTTGGTTCGACTACGAACATAAACTATTACAACGGCCCTCGAACGCTGTGCAAGACTGGCCTACTGTCATATTCTCCCATGAAGACTGTAAACGCTTACTCTGGAACAACTATTCTTGGTCAGCTCTGGCTAGACATGCCTGATCCTTGGGCACCCTTTAGCGGCGGTAATAGGAACATTACGATTGAATACCACTCTTAGTTAGCACGCTGACGATCGGAGCGAAGCGGGTTGCCCGGTCGAGTGTCCGCAGGGGTATCTCGTACATTGCGAGATGCCCCTGTGGATTTCTACGTATGCCAACTGGAGCGACGTAAATCAGCCGGGAAGTCCGAACAGTGCGGGCCACGTCGCCGCCGCCCAGGGGTACCCTACGAATGCGGCGGCGTCGATCACGAAGTGTGCGACCAGGAACGGTAGGAGGCGTCCGCTGCGCTGA
>NZ_JRKC01000073.1:0-87053 GCF_000800925.1 Microbacterium sp. ZOR0019
CGTCCTCGGCGGCGGCGTACCCTGCGGCGACATCGTCCGCGGCAGCGTCCGCGGCAGCGTCCGCGGCGGCATCGGCTGCGTCTGCGGCGGCCTCCGTTGCCGCGGCGTCGTCGCTCGAAGACCCGGTGAGCTCGTCGGCCTCCGGAGCAGCGGGCTCCGTCAGCGCATCCGCGGCGTCAGCCGGGAGATCGAGGGCAGGTACGTTGTTGTCATTGTTCTCATCGGCCATCTCTGGCTTACTCCCTGCACGGAGCACTGGGTGCTCCATGAAATCTCATGCGGTACCCGCGGGTTCCGCGAACTCACTCGGTGTGCGACCGGCTCATGGCTCTGATCGCGTGGGGCATAGGACCCCGAAGTCTGCGTCGACGCGTGTCGCGGCGGGGCCGTTCATCGCGTCACAGGCCATTATCGCACCAAGTGGCCCCGTTCATGGCATCAGGTCGTGACCAGCGCGTTTTCTCCGGCCTGTTGTCGTCCTATCCATAGCCGCCGCTGAGATAATCGCCCGTATGAGCAAGCAGCGCACCCGCCCCGTCTTCTATGCCGTGTGGTTGATCATCGCGAGCGTCATCGGGTGGTTCGCCGCTTTCGAGCTGACCGTCGAGAAGTTCGCACTGCTGGAGAACCCGAAGGAAGCCCTCGCCTGCGACCTGAGCCCCTTCATCCAGTGCAGCACGAACCTGGAGTCGTGGCAGGGATCGGTCTTCGGCTTCCCCAATCCGATCATGGGCCTCACCGGATGGATGGCGCCCCTGGTGGTGGGCGTCGCGATCCTCGCCGGCGCACGGTTCCCCCGCTGGTTCTGGGCGGCGTTCGGACTCGGCATCACGTTCGCCTTCGGCCTCGTGTGCTGGCTCATCGGCCAGAGCCTCTACGACCTTTTCGTCCTCTGCCCTTGGTGCATGGTCACGTGGGCGGTCACGATCCCCACCTTCTTCGCGACGATGGTCCATCTGACCCGCAACGGCACGTTCACCCGGAACGAGAAGGTCATGGCCCGCGCCGACACGCTCATGCCGTGGGTGCCGCTCGCCACGATCGTCGCCTATGCGCTGATCATCCTCCTTGCACAGCTCCAGGGGCTCGACTTCCTGGGCGAGATGAGCAGGATCCTCTTCTGATCCGCGGTCTCCGCAGACGAGAAGCCCGCCCGCCGAGATTCGGCGGGCGGGCTTTTCGTCGGCGTGCGAGCGGACGGACTCAGTCGAACCAGATGCCGAGCTCGCGTGCCGCCGACTCAGGGCTGTCCGAACCGTGCACGAGGTTCTGCTGCACGGGGAGTCCCCAGTCGCGGCCGAAGTCTCCGCGGATCGTGCCGGGCGCGGCGGTCGTCGGGTCGGTGGTTCCCGCGAGCGAGCGGAATCCTTCGATCACACGGTTGCCCGCGAGGCGGATCGCGACGGACGGGCCGGAGAGCATGAACTCGAGCAGCGGCTCGTAGAACGGCTTGCCCTCGTGCTCGGCGTAGTGCTCGGCGAGAAGGTCGCGGTCGGGCTCCACCAGGCGGATGTCGACGAGGGCGTACCCCTTCGCCTCGATGCGGGCGAGGATCGCGCCGGTGAGGCCGCGGGCGACGCCATCGGGCTTGACGAGGACGAGGGTTTCTTCGGTGGCCATGTCATTCACTCTCTGTCTGAGTCTCGGTCGTGGGCGCGGCGGAACGTCGTGCGTCCAATCGAGCCCCTCCGATGGTCGCATACGCCCACATGCCGCCGAAAATCAGGACGACCAGCAGGATCGCCGGCACGAAGAACGCGGACAGGGCGACGAGTGCCTGGACAACCCATCCGGCGGTGAGTGCCCACGGCTTCGTGATCATGCCGGCGATGAGGATGCATACGAGCGCGAGGACCGCCCCGCCGACGATCCCCCACCACTGCTCGATGCCCTCGGGAAGCTGTCGCAGCCCGAAGATCGTGAGCCCGACCAGGAACACCACGATCGCCTCGAACCCCAGCACGACGGGCGCGAGCTTCTGCACGAGGGTGCGCGGCGGCCGAGGCGAGCGCGCGGCAGGCGCATCGGCGGTCATGCGCGCCACCCCGACTTCCAGTCCTCTTCCTCGGCCAGGGCGATCGCCTCGCCGGCGAGCACGACGGAACCCGCGATGATCACGGCACGACGATCGGAGGATGCGGCCCACTCCCGGGCGGCGTCGGCGGCGTCGGCGAGCGAATCGTGCACGGTCGCGCGCTGGCCGGTCTGCTCGACGAGGTCGGCGATCGCATCCGCGTCGCTCGCGCGATCGGACTCCGGAGCCGTGGCGAACACGTGCGCGGCCCGTGGTGCCAGCTCCGCGACGATGCCTGCGGCGTCCTTGTCGGCGAGTACGCCGAGCACCAGACCCCACTCATCGAAGTCGAAGCTGTCGTCCAGAGCCTGCGCGAGCGCCTTGGCACCGTGCGGGTTGTGGGCGGCATCGACGATCACGGTCGGCGCGATGCCGAGCAGCTGCAACCGGCCGGGCGAGGTCGTGCCCTGCAGGCCGTCGGAGATGATGTCAGGGGCGATCGCCTGAGACGCACCGCCGATCAGCGATTCGACGGCGGCGACGGCGAGCGCGGCGTTGTGACCCTGGTGAGCGCCGTACAGCGGGAGGTACTCCTCGGCGTATTCCCCGGCCAGTCCCCGGACGCTGAGCAGCTGTCCGCCCACCGCGAGCTTCTGCTCGGTGAGGCCGAACTCCTCGCCCTCGAACGCGATGGTCGCGTTGCGCTCGGCCGCCACTCGGCGCAGGACCTCGGCGGCCTCCGGGGGCTGCTGCGCGGATACGACCGCGGCACCTTCCTTGATGATGCCGGCCTTGGTCTGCGCGATCTCCGCGATCGTCCCGCCCAGGCGGTCCGCGTGGTCGATGTCGATCGGCGCGAACACCGCGACGTCGCCGTCTGCCGTGTTCGTGGAATCCCACTCACCGCCCATGCCCACCTCGAGCACCAGCACGTCGACGGGAGCATCCGCCACCGCGACGAAGGCCAGCACCGTGAGCAGCTCGAAGAACGTCAGCGGCGCGTCTCCCGCGGCCTCGAACTCGGCGTCGACGATGTCGACGAACGGCTCGATCTCGTCCCACGCATCCGCCACCGCCTCGTCGGAGATCGGCTCTCCGTCGATCATGATCCGCTCCGTGAAGCGCTCGAGGTGCGGGCTGGTGAACAGACCCGTCCGCAAGCCGTGCGCGCGGAGGAGGCTCTCGATCATCCGTGCCGTCGACGTCTTGCCGTTCGTGCCGGTGAGGTGCACCACGCGGTAGGTGCGCTGCGGGTCGTCGAGGAACGCGAGGATGCGCGCGGTGCGCTCCTTGCGAGGCTGCACCCACCGCTCGCCCGCCCTGCTCAGCAGCGCGTCGTAGACGGCATCCGCCCGTTCCCTGTCACTCATGCGCCTGCTCCGATCCTGGTGACGGCGATCGTGAAGTCGCCACGGTTGGCGTAGGTCCCGCTCGGGATGTCCGCCGTGAACTCGGCCGCGGGGAGCACGGCGTCGTCACGGTGGAGCGCGTGCTCCAACGCGAGGGTCTCCCCCGCGACATCGGCGACCTCGAAGGCGGCTGCCACCGCATCCGCGTCCTCGGCACTCGCGAAACGCAGTTCCAGTCGGATGCGGTCGCTGACGTCGAAGTCCGCGTTCTTGCGGGTCTCCTGCACGGCGCGGATGACGTCGCGGGCCAGTCCTTCGGCCTCGAGGTCGGGCGTCGTCTGCGTGTCGAGCAGGACGAACCCTCCGCTCGGGACGATCGCGAGCGCTTCGCCGTCGGGACGACCCGTCGTCTCGAGCACCAGCTCGTACTCCGCCGGCTCCAGCGCGATGCCGCCGGCGATGACCACGCCGTCCACCTCGTTCCAGTCGCCCGAGCGTGCGGCCTGGATCGCCTTCTGCACGTCCTTGCCGAGGCGCGGACCGGCCGCGCGAGCGTTCACACTCAGTCGGTGGTCGATGCCGTACTCGACCGCGGTCGTGTCCGTGAGCGGCACGACCTCGACGGACTTGACGTTGAGCTCCTCGCGGAGGATGTCCTCGAACTGTCCGAGCGTCCCCGCGAGCGGCGACACGACGGTGAGGCGCGCGAGCGGCAGACGCACGCGGAGCTTCTCCTTCTTGCGCAGGGCGTTGCCGACGCTGGAGAGTTCGCGGACCGCGTCCATCGCATCGCGGATCTCGTTCGCGGCCGGGTACTGCGCGTCGTCGGGCCAGTCAGTCAGGTGCACGCTGCGTCCGCCGGTGAGCCCCTGCCACACGCGCTCGCTGACGAGCGGCACGAGGGGTGCCGCCACGCGGGTGAGCGTCTCGAGCACGGTGTACAGCGTGTCGAAGGCCTCACGGCTCTTCGGATCGTCCGTGACGCCGGTCCAGAAGCGATCACGGGAGCGGCGGATGTACCAGTTGGTCAGCACCTCGGCGAAGTCACGCAGACGCGCGGAGGCCGTGGTCGAGTCGAGACCCTCCAGATCCGCACGCACCTCGCGGACCAGATCGCCGAGCCTGGCGAGGATGTAGCGGTCGAGGACATCCGAGGAGTCCGTGCGCCAGGACGCCTCGTACCCGTCGGCGCCGGAGGCGTTGGCGTAGGTCGCGAAGAAGTACCAGGAGTTCCACAGCGGCAGCAGGAACTCGCGGACGCCCGAGCGGATGCCCTCCTCGGTGACCGCGAGGTTTCCGCCTCGCAGCACCGAGCTCGACATCAGGAACCAGCGCATCGCGTCGGAGCCGTCGCGGTCGAGCACCTCGGACACGTCCGGGTAGTTGCGCAGCGACTTCGACATCTTGTAGCCGTCGCTGCCGAGCACGATGCCGTGGCAGCTGACACCCGTGAACGCCGGGCGGTCGAACAGCGCGGTCGAGAGCACGTGCATGACGTAGAACCAGCCGCGGGTCTGGCCGATGTACTCCACGATGAAGTCCGCCGGTGAGTGCGAGTCGAACCACTCCTGGTTCTCGAACGGATAGTGCACCTGCGCGTACGGCATCGATCCCGAGTCGAACCACACGTCGAAGACGTCCTCGATACGGCGCATCGTGCTCTTGCCCGTCGGGTCGTCCGGATTCGGACGCGTCAGGTCGTCGATGTAGGGACGGTGCAGGTCGATCTCGCCCTCGGGGTTGCGCGGCAGCGTCCCGAAGTCCCGCTCGAGATCCTCCAGGGATCCATAGGCGTCGACGCGCGGATACTCCGGATCATCGCTCTTCCAGATCGGGATCGGAGAGCCCCAGTAGCGGTTGCGGCTGATCGACCAGTCGCGGGCGCCCTCGAGCCACTTGCCGAACTGTCCGTGCTTGACGTTCTCGGGCACCCAGGTGATCTGCTCGTTGTTCGCGAGCAGGTCGTCCTTGATGTCGGTCACCCGGATGAACCAGCTCGACACGGCCTTGTAGATCAGGGGGTTCCGGCAGCGCCAGCAGTGCGGGTACGAGTGCTCGTAGCTCTGGAGCCGGATGAGGCGGCCGTTCTCCCGGATCAGGCGCACCAGCGGCGTGTTCGCCTCCATCCACAACTGACCCGCGACATCGGTGACGTTCGGGAGGAACCGGCCACCGTCGTCCAGCGAGAGGATCGTGGGGATGCCGGCAGCGCCCGCGACCCGCTGGTCGTCTTCACCGTAGGCCGGAGCCTGGTGGACGATGCCCGTGCCGTCGCTCACGGTGACGTAGTCGTCGACCAGGATCCGCCAGGCGTTCTCGGTGCCGTAGGTCTCGGCGTCGGCGTAGTAGTCGAAGAGGCGGTCGTACGTGACGTCCTGCAGCTGCGCGCCACGCACGGTCGCGTCCACCGCGGCGAGCGCGTCCTCCGTGCTCTCGTAGCCGAGGTCCTTGGCATAGCCACCGAGGAGGTCACGGGCGAGGAGGTAGCGATGTGCGGACGACTCGATGGCGGCGTCCTCGGTCCCCGCCGTCTGATGGACGTCGGCGGCACCTGCCGGCCCCGCGGGGAGCACCACGTACTCGATGTCTGGACCGACGGCGAGCGCGACGTTGGTCGGCAGGGTCCAGGGCGTGGTCGTCCAGGCGAGGGCGCGGACGCCGGTGAGTCCGAGCGCCTCGGCCTTGGCTCCCGTGAGCGGGAAGGTCACCGTGACGGACGGATCCTGGCGCATCTGGTACACGTCGTCGTCCATGCGCAGCTCATGGGCGCTGAGCGGCGTCTCGTCTCGCCAGCAGTACGGCAGGACGCGGTATCCCTCGTACGCGAGGCCCTTGTCGTACAGGGTCTTGAACGCCCAGAGCACGCTCTCCATGTACCCGAGGTCGAGCGTCTTGTAGCCGCGGTCGAAGTCGACCCAGCGCGCCTGGCGGGTGACGTAGTCCTGCCACTCGCGCGTGTACGTGAGCACCGAGTCCTTCGCCTTCGCGTTGAAGACGTCGATGCCCATGTCCTCGATCTCCGACTTCTCGGTGATGCCGAGCTGCTTCATGGCCTCGAGCTCGGCCGGCAGACCGTGGGTGTCCCATCCGAAGACCCGATCGACCTTGTGGCCGGTCATGGTCTGGAAACGCGGGAAGACGTCCTTGGCGTAGCCGGTCAGGAGGTGCCCGTAGTGCGGCAGGCCGTTCGCGAACGGCGGACCGTCGTAGAACACCCATTCCGGTGCGCCCTCACGCTGCTCGATCGAGGCGCGGAAGGTGTCGTCGGATTTCCAGAACGCGAGCACCTCTTCCTCGATCTGCGGGAAGCGGGGGCTGGGCGCGACGGAGTCGGCGGCGGGGCCGAAGGAGGAACGGGGGTAGGTCATCGTGTCTCGCAGTGTTCGTCGTGGCGGATGCTCCTGCGAGGACGACCCTCGCGGACCGCGGTACCACCTCGCGTGCCACGCCGTGCGACGCGACCACTCTCACTGCGGCTGTGACGGGCCTGCCCCGCTCGGTTCTACTGAGCGCCGCCCGGGGGCCGCACCGTTCTTCCGAGAGCTCCCCGGTGATGGCCGGATCGATGCTCGTCCCTCCAGTGTACGCGGCATCCGACCTCCGACGCTGTCCGTGGCAGCACCTACCCTCGAAGGATGGCCCGCACCTCGGAATCACCGGCCCCGCCCCGCGTGACCGCTCCCGACCTCCCGTCCGTCCTCGAGCAGGCCGCCGCTGCGCGCAGTGCCGACATCCTGGGGTCGACCCTCGAGCTCACCGGCACCGTCGACCTCGCCTACGCGACGCTCGAACAGTGCGCCGTGAGGGCCGATGCCGACGCCGTCGATCTCACCGGAGCGACCGTCATCGACGTCGACTTGACGGGCGCGCGGATCGCCTCACTCCGCCTGCGTGACGCCGGAGTGCGGCGGATGCGGATCAGCGGAGGACGCATCGGCACACTCGACCTGAGCGAGGCGCGTATCTCGGAACTCGACCTGCGCGACGTGCGCATCGACTACCTGAACCTCGGCGCGTCGAAGGTCCTCGACCTCGAGATCTCGGAGTGCACCATCCGCACGATCGACATGCCCCAGGCCGAGCTCACCCGCGTGCGGTTCACCGCCACGTCGACCGAGGAGGTCGATTCCCGAGGCATGCGGGCGAAAGACCTCGATCTGCGCGGCCTCGACGCCGTCGCGTTCCTCGATGCCAACAGCCTCCGCGGGGCCACCCTCACCTCGTTCCAGGTGCAGCAGCTCGCTCCGGTGATCGCGGCGGGCATCGGCATCCAGATCAAGGACTGACGGCCGGTCAACGATCGGCAGCGCCGCCGGCATCGAGCAGCTCCCGAGTGAACGGGTGCTGAGGCGTCGCGAACACCGCCGCGGTGGTGCCCTGCTCGACGATCCACCCGTCCTGCATCACCAGCACCTCGTCTGCGACCGCTCCGACCACGTCGAGGTCGTGCGAGACGAAGATCATCGTCAGCTGCCGTTCCTGCTGCAACCGTGCGAGCACCCGCAGCACCCGCTCCCGCACCGACGGATCGAGCGCCGAGACGGGTTCGTCGAGCACGAGCACCTGCGGATCCGCGGCGAGCGCCCTCGCGATGGCCGCGCGTTGCCGCTGCCCGCCGGAGAGCGCGCTCGGACGCCGCTCGGCGAGTTCCGGGGCGAGGTCGACCTCGGCGAGGAGCCGGGCTACGCGCGCCGGCCGCTGAGCGCGAGGCACTCCCCCGGCTTCCAGCGCCTCACGCAGCGAACGGCCGATCGTCCAGCGCGGGTCGAAAGCCCCGAGCGGATTCTGGTGCACGAGCTGCACCCTGCGCTCCGTGGTCCACTGCAGAGAGCCGGAGTCCGGTGCGTCGACGCCGACGATCATGCGGGCCAGCGTCGTCTTGCCCGACCCCGATTCGCCGACGACGCCGAGCGTCCGCCCGTCCTTCAGCGTGAACGAGGCGTCGATGACCGCAGGCACCGTGCCGAAGCTCCGTGACACCCCGTCCGCGATCAGCACCGGCGGCGAGTCGGCGGGGACCGAGGCTCGCGGTTCGTGGATCGTGGCCGCGAGGAGCTGCTTCGTGTACTCGTGCCGTGGATTCTCGAGCACCTCGGCCACCGGCCCGGACTCCACGATGACGCCGCCCCTCATCACCAGGACGCGGTCGGCGATCCGGCGGACGGCCGCGAAGTCATGACTGATGAACACGAGAGCTGTTCCGGCATCCGTGATCTCGCGCAGCAACCCGAGGATCCGCGCCTGCACGGTCGCGTCGAGAGCGGTCGTCGGCTCATCCGCCACCAGCACGGCCGGAACCGCAGCGAGCGCGGAAGCGATGAGCGCGCGCTGCCGCAGGCCCCCGGAGAGTTCGTGCGGGTGCTGGCGGGCACGGCGGTCGGGATCCGGCATCCACACCTTCCGCAAGAGATCCCGCACCCGAGCCGCCCGCGCCGCGCGTCCGCGGACGAGCCGATGAAGGAGCAGCGGCTCGGCGATCTCGGTCCCGATCCGTCGCAGAGGATCGAGAGAGACCAGTGCATCCTGGGAGACGAGGGCGATCCCGGCGCCGCGCACCGCACGCCACGCGTGCTCCGTGAGCCCGGCGGTGTCCGTGCCGTCCACGATGAGCTCATCCAGCGCGACGTCGGCCTCCGCGGGATTCAGACCCAGCAGTGCGCGTGCCGTGACGGACTTGCCCGCCCCGGACTCCCCCACGATCGCGATGCACTCTCCGCGGTCGACGGTGAAGGACACGTCGTCCACGACCGGCTCACCCTCGAAGGAGATGCGCAGACCCCGCACCTGCAGTGCAGCGCTCATGCCGTCCTCCCGTCTCCGCGCGCGCGGAGGATGCGCCCGACGACGGTCGCCGAGACGACGGTGAGGGTGATCGCGATGCCGGGGAAGACCGAGATCCACCATGCCTGCCCGAGCACGTTGCGGCCGCCCGCCAGCATCAGTCCCCATTCCGGTGTCGGCTCGGACGGCCCGAGCCCGAGGAAGCTGAGCCCCGCCGCGGCGAGGATGCTCGACCCGATGCCGATCGTCGCCAGCACGCTCAGCGCCCCGAGCACACCGGGAGCAACGTGCCGCAGGAAGGCCGTCGCTCGCGGCACCCCGAGGATGCGCGCAGCCTCCACGTGCTCAGCGGCCCGGAGGGTCTGCGTCTGCACCCGTGCCAGTCGGATGTACACGGGAACCGCCGCCAGCGTCACCGCGATCGCGATGTTCACCGTCCCCGGGCCGAGGACCGCGACGACGACGAGCGCCACGAGGAACTCGGGAAAGGCCATCAGGATGTCGTTCACCCGCATCACGGTGGCGTCGACGCCCCGCGGCGCGACCCCCGCGAAGGCTCCGAGGAGCAGCCCGACCGTGAGGGCGACGACGGTCGCGAGCAGTCCGATGCCGAGGGAGCGTCCGGCTCCGTACACGACCCGGGAGTAGACGTCGCGCCCGCTCTGGTCAGTGCCGAACAGGTGTTCCGTGCTCGGCGGGAGCAGGGCGGAGCGCACCTCCGTCTGGAGAGGGTCGTGGGTCGCGAGGGCAGCGGGCCAGAGCGCCGAGAACGCGATCACGGCGAGGACGGCGACGGCGGCCCACAGCAGCACGCGTTGCGCCCGCTTCATCGGGTGCCTCGACGGGTGCCTCGCGACGGAGCCGCGACCACCCGGGGATCGATAAGCGGATGCACGAGCTCGACGACGAGGTTCACCACGACGAACGCCAGGGCGCTCAGCAGGATGATGCCCGTGATGACGGGAAGATCGCGGTCGTTGATCGCGGCGAGCGTGACCCTGCCCAGACCCGGGCGCGCGAACACGGTCTCCACGAGCACGGCACCCCCGAGGACGGATCCCGTGAGGTACGCGGTCAGGGTGACGCCGGAAGCTGCGCCGTGTCTGAGCCCGTGCCGCAGCGTGAACCACGAAGGGCTCGCACCACGGGCCCGGACGGTCTCGGCGAACGGCATGCGCTCCGCCTGCACCAGTCCGTCGCGCAGCACCTGACTCAGCAGCGCAGCCACGGGAAGCGCCAGAGTGATCGCCGGCAGCACGAGGGTGGCGGGGTTACGGGCACCCGACACCGGGAACCAGCCCAGCCCGAAGGCGAAGACACTGAGCAGGACGAGCCCGATCCAGAACACCGGCGAGGAGAGGATGACCAGCTCGATGCCGGCGGCGACCGCGCGTCCGACCTGCCCGCGGACGAACACCGCCACGGCGAGCGCGAGGACGACGGCGATCACGAGCGCCAGCACGGACAGCTGCACCGTCGCACCGAGTTGACGCCCGATCACCTCCGTCACCGGCATCCGCAGCTGGTACGACTCCCCCAGGTCGCCCCGCACGAGCTGACCGATGAAGCCGAGGTACTGCTCGAACGGTGGTCGATCGAGCCCGAGATCGGCCCTGATGCCGTCCTTGACCGCTTCACTCACCTGCGCCTGGGGTCCCAGCATCACCGACACCGGGTCTCCGGGGATCACCCGGAACGCGAGGAAGGCGACGGTCGCCGCACCCCACAGGACGAGCACGACGGAGGCGGCGAGGCCGGCGATGCGGACGAGAGCAGTCTTCACCACTCGTGCCCTCCGCTCAGCCGGTGGTTCAGCCGACCGTCACATCGTAGAACAGCGGCCGACCGTAGAGGTCGTACTGCAGGCCCTCGACGCGGTCGCCGACAGCCGTGATCGCCGAGGGGCTGTAGAGCGGCACGATGGCCGTGTACTCGGCGTTCCACTGCTGCAGCTGCGTGTACAGCTCATTGCGCTGATCCTGGTCGCTGGTCGCCACGGCCTGCTCCAGCAGTGCGTCGATCTGCGGGTCGCTCACCTGTGACGCGTTCTGGAACCCGTCGGTGTGCAGGTGGCTGCGCAGGAGATCGGGGTCGACGCCCGAGAAACCCCAGTCGGTGAGGTCGAAGGTCTTCGGCTCGTACTGCTCGTTGTACGCACCGGGCTCGAGCACCTCGCGCTCGACCTCGAAGCCGATCCCCTTGAGGTCGGACTGGATCGCGTTCGCGAGAGCGGCACGGTCATCCGGCACCGGGGTCCAGGCGATCCAGCGCACCGAGAGCCGCTCGCCGTCCTTCATGCGGATGCCGTCGGTGTCGCGTGCGGTCCACCCGGCCTCGTCGAGGAGTGTGTTCGCGGCGTCCTGGTCGAACGGCCAGCTGCCCTCGAGCGACGAGTCATAGCCCGGGGTCGTCGAACCGAGGATGCTCCATGCACGCGGGAACTGGCCGAAGTAGATCTCTTCCACCGCGGCGTCGATGTCGATGCCGCGGGCGAACGCCTGACGCACCTTCTCGTCGGCGAACACCCCGTACTTCTCGTTCAGGTAGAGCGAGTACGGCAGACCGGGGTACTCGATCGAGTCGACCGTGATGCCGTCGCCGAGGTCTTTCGCGAGGTTCGGCGGGATGTTGCTGGCGAGGTCGGCCTCACCGCTCGTCACCACGCCGGTGCGGACGGCGGCCTCCGGCTGGATCTCCACGCGGAGCGTCTCGAACTTCGGGGCCTTCGTATCGTGCGGACCCCACGCGTAGTCGTCGTTGCGGGTGTAGACGATCTCCTGATCCGGGGTGTACTCGGTGAGTTCGAACGGACCGGTGCCGACGGTGATATCGGGCCCGCCCGCCTTCAGCTTGTCCGCCGAGGTCTCGAGGACGGCCGGCGAGTAGAAGCCCAGCTGCGGCGTGCTCGCGGCCTGCAGGAAGGGGGCGTACGGCTGCGTGAAGGTCACCGTCACCGTGTGCTCGTCGACGACTTCGGTGCCTTCGTAGAAGTCGGCGCCGAGCATGCTGGCCGCCTGCGCGGACGCGGTCTCGGGGTCGACGATGCGGTCGAAGTTCGCCTTGACCGCGGCGGCGTCGAACTTCTCACCGTCGGTGAAGGTCACGTCGTCGCGGAGGGTGAACGTGTACTCGGTGCTGTCGTCCGAGACGGTCCAGTCCTTCGCGAGCCAGGGTGAGAAGGATCCGTCGTCCTCCTGGAACACGAGCGAGTCGAGCACCGCCCGCTGCACCATGCCGGAGACATCGAGCTGACTCACCTGCGGATCCATGTGCCCGGCCGAGAGGTTCGCCCCCTCGATGGACCAGACGAGTTCTCCGCCGTCCCCGTCGGAACCGGGAGTGGCGCAGGCGCTCAGCACCAGAGCGGTGGTGGCGACGAGCGCGGCAAAGGGCAGCAGGCGGCGCGCGGTGTGTGCGGGCATGACGATTCCTCAGAAAGAACGGGTCGGGGTGATCTCATCCTACGGCGAATTTTTGGACTGAGTCGATATGCCAGGTCGGCCGCTCTCCGGGACGCTCGGTAGACTGATCGACACACCCACACTCAGGCACGCTCACACAGTGCCGCATACATCGTTCGAGGAGACCTTCCATGCCTGCATCCGAATCGACGCAGAACCAGATTCCCGACAAGCCCGTTCTCGAAGGCCTCGAAGCGAAGTGGGACTCCGCGTGGGCGGAGCAGGGGACGTACCTGTTCGACCGCCTGCGTGCGGCACAGGCCGGCCGTGAGGGCGTGTACTCGATCGACACCCCGCCGCCGACGGCCTCCGGCAGCCTGCACATCGGCCACGTGTTCTCGTACACCCACACCGACGTGAAGGCGCGATACGAGCGCATGCGCGGCAAGACCGTGTTCTACCCGATGGGCTGGGACGACAACGGCCTGCCCACCGAGCGTCGTGTGCAGAACTACTACGGCGTGCGCTGCGACCCGTCCCTCCCCTACACCCCGGACTTCGCCCCGCCGTTCGAGGGCGGCGACAACAAGTCGAGCCGTGCCGCCGACCAGCAGCCGATCAGCCGTCGCAACTTCATCGAGCTCTGCGAGCGCCTCACGATCGAGGATGAGAAGCAGTTCGAGGCGCTGTTCCGCCAGCTCGGGCTGAGCGTGGACTGGACGCAGACCTACCGCACGATCTCGGACGACACGATCCGTCAGAGCCAGCTCGCGTTCCTCCGCAACATCGAGCGCGGCGAGGCCTATCAGGCCCTGGCCCCGACCCTGTGGGACATCGACTTCCGCTCCGCGATCGCGCAGGCCGAGCTCGAGGACCGCGACCAGCAGGCGGCCTATCACACGATCGAGTTCCCCTTCGCCGACGGCTCGGGATCGATCGCGATCGACACCACCCGCCCGGAGCTGCTTCCCGCCTGCATCGCTCTCGTGACGCATCCGGAAGGGCCCCACAAGCACCTCATCGGCACCAAGGTGAGGACGCCGTTCTTCGGTGCGGAGATCGAGATCCACGGTCATCACCTCGCCCAGCCCGACAAGGGCACCGGCGCGGCGATGGTCTGCACCTTCGGTGACGTCACCGACATCGTGTGGTGGCGCGAGCTGCGGACCACCGAGGACCAGCCGCTGCCGAACATGACCACGATCGGCCTCGACGGTCGCTTCCTGCCCGAAGCGCCCTCCTCTGTCGCGAACAGCGACGCGATCGCCTGGTACGCCGAGGAGCTCGCGGGCAAGACCGTCTTCAGCGCGCGCAAGGCGATCGTCGAGAAGCTGCAGGCGACCGGCGACATGACCGTGGTCGGCAAGCCCTTCAACCACGCCGTCAAGTTCTTCGAGAAGGGCGACCGTCCGCTCGAGATCGTCTCCACTCGCCAGTGGTACATCCGCAACGGCGCCCGTGACGGCGAGCTGCGCGACAAGCTCCTCGCACACGGTCAGGAGCTGGCCTGGCACCCGGAGTTCATGCGGGTGCGGTACGAGAACTGGGTCGGTGGCCTGACCGGCGACTGGCTGGTGTCCCGTCAGCGCTTCTTCGGCGTGCCGATCCCCCTCTGGTACGCCCTCGACGAGAACGGGGAGCGCGATTACGACCGCGTGCTCACCCCAGATGCGGCGACGCTCCCGATCGACCCGACGACCGATGTGCCGGCGGGGTACACCGAGGACCAGCGCGGTGTCCCGGGCGGGTTCGAGGCCGAAGCGGACATCCTCGACACCTGGGCGACGTCGTCGCTCACGCCGCAGCTGGCCGGGGGCTGGCAGCGCGACGAGGAGCTCTGGCAGCTCACTGCGCCGTTCGATCTCCGCCCGCAGGGACAGGACATCATCCGCACCTGGCTCTTCTCCACGATGCTGCGTTCCACGCTCGAGGATGACCGGACGCCGTGGCGCAACGCCGCGATCTCGGGCTTCATCGTCGACCCCGACCGCAAGAAGATGTCGAAGTCGAAGGGGAATGTCGTCACTCCCGCCGACGTGCTCGACGCCCACGGCTCGGACGCGGTGCGCTACTGGGCCGCATCGAGCCGCCTCGGCATGGACGCCGCCTTCGACCCGCAGAACCCCACGCAGGTGAAGATCGGCCGCCGTCTGGCGATCAAGGTGCTCAACGCCGCGAAGTTCGTGCTGTCGTTCCCCGTGCCGGAAGGTGCGCAGGTGACCCACGCACTGGATGCGTCGATGCTGACCGCGCTCGACGATGTGGTCGTCGAAGCCACGAAGGCCTTCGACCGGTATGACGCCGCGCGGGCCCTGGAGCTCACGGAGGCGTTCTTCTGGACGTTCTGCGACGACTACCTCGAGCTCGTCAAGGAGCGTGCCTACGACCAGACCGACGTGGGGCAGGCATCCGCGGCACTCTCGCTACGGCTGGCGCTCTCGACGCTGCTCCGTCTGCTCGCCCCGGTGCTCTCGTTCGCGACCGAAGAGTCCTGGTCGTGGTTCGAGGAGGGTTCGGTGCACACGGCCGCGTGGCCGACGCCCCTCGGCATCGACGGCGATCCGGCGGTCCTCGCCGCCGCGAGCGAGGCGCTGATCGGCATCCGTCGTGCGAAGACCGAAGCCAAGGCGTCGCAGAAGACCCCCGTGTCCCGCGCCGCGATCTCCGCGCCTTCCGTGAAGCTCGACGCACTCCGTGCAGCGGCGGATGACCTGCGTGCGGTCGGCCGCATCGCCGAGCTCGAGTTCAGTGAATCGGAGGAGTTCGCGGTCACGGCGATCGAGCTCGCCCCGGTCGAGGCGTCCTGATGCAGCTCGGTACGCGCTGGGCCGCAGGGTCGGAGGCTCCGGCCTCGGTGCCCGCCTCCCTCCGGGCCGCCATCGCGGAGGTGGAGTCGAAAGGTCTCACGGGCCACTGGACGCTGACGTGGCTCGAGGGCCGCGCGATCGCAGAGCTCGACGCCGGCTGGGAGGTCTTCCAGGACCGCTCCGGCGAGATCATCGCGCGCCCCTTCGAGGACTGACGCAAGACCCCCGTGCAGCGCCGAGACCCCCTGCTGGCCGCGTAGGCAGCAGGGGGTCTCGGCATTCAGCGGGGGCGTCGGCGCGTGTCCGGACGAGTCAGCGGCGGGGAGCCCCCAGCTGCGCGAGCAGGTGGTCCACCGCGCGGGGATCGTGTCGGCGCGCCTGCTGTTCGCGAAGGAGGTCGAGCGCGAGCACGCGCTTCTGCGCACGTCGGGCAATCCGGTGCTCGACGTAGGCCGTGAGGCGGTCGGCCAGCTTCAGCAGCCCCCGCTCGGTCTGCGTCGGCGCCGTCAGGTGAAGTGTCGCACTGGTCATGATTCCTCCACAGCATCGCCGGTCGAACCCTGCACCGCGATCGACGGCGTCGGCAGGTCGAAGAGTTCCGCGCGGAGCGATACCCGCCGCACGTCGGGTCCGGTCTGACCTCGGTAGCGTTCGATGGCACTCTCGACGATCGCCTCGAGCTCCTGCCGGAGGGACATCGCCTGGTCGGGAGTCATGTCGAGGTGGGTCGTGATCGTGATTCCCACCTCGCTCCAGGCCTCGGGCACCTCCGACTGCGGGCGGTTCAGGTACGACATCAACGTCTCATGACGCAGGCGGAAGAACTCCGAGGTCACGATCTGTGCCGCCGCGCGATTGGCCGGCGACGTCATGTCATCAGGCCCGGGCACGTCGATGCGCCCCTTGGGCCGCTCCCACCAGCGCTCTCGTGCGGTGCCGCGCCCCTCGACCTCGCGGATCAGGTCATGGGCGGCGAGAGCGCGGAGGTGATAACTCGTGGATCCGGAGGTCTCTCCCACGAGGGCCGCGAGTGAGCTGGCGGTCTGCGGGCCGCGTGAGGCGAGCAGGTCGAAGATCTTCACTCGGAGCGGATGCGCCAGAGCCTTCAGTGCACCGGCGTCGAGGGTGCGTACCTGCGTCTCGTTCGTCATGCATGCAAAGATACTCTTGCAAAGACTTCTTTGCAAGTACTTCTTTGCAAGTTTTCCTTTGCACTCCCGTCTAGGCCACGGCAGCACGGGCCGCGACGAACGCCGCGACACATCTCTCCACCTGCTCCGGCGTGTGCGCCGCCGAGAGCTGTACCCGTATCCGCGCCAGGTCGCGGGGGACCACCGGGAAGCTGAAGGCGGTGACGTAGACCCCCCGCTCCTGCATCTCGCGAGCGATCCGTGCTGTCTTCGCGGCGTCCCCGAACATCACCGGGACGATCGGATGCTCACCGGGAAGCAGGTCGAATCCCTCGGCTTCCATCCGCTCGCGGAAGAGTGCCGCGTTGCTGCGCAGACGCGACCGGAGGTCTGCCGAGCCCTCCACGAGATCGAGTGCGGTCAGGGTCCCGGCGACGATCGCGGGCGCGAGCGTGTTCGAGAACAGGTACGGGCGCGAACGCTGACGCAGCAGCGCGACGATCTCCGCATGCGATGCGACGTAGCCGCCGGATGCTCCGCCCAGGGCCTTCCCGAATGTTCCGGTGTAGATGTCGACGCGGTCGGCGACTCCGCACAGCTCCGGCGTCCCCCGCCCGTTCTCGCCCACGAACCCGACGGCATGGGAGTCGTCCACGAACACCAGGGCGTCGTAGCGCTCGGCCAGGTCGCAGATCGCAGCGAGGGGTGCGATGTAGCCGTCCATCGAGAAGACCCCGTCGGTCACGATGACCCTGTGCCGCGCATCCGACGCCGCCCGCAGCTGCTCCTCGAGGTCGGCCAGGTCACGGTTGCGGTAGCGGAGTCGGCGCGCCTTCGAGAGCCTGATGCCGTCGATGATCGACGCGTGGTTGAGCTCGTCCGAGATGATGGCGTCCTCCGCGGAGAAGAGCGTCTCGAACACTCCCCCGTTCGCATCGAAGCACGACGAGTAGAGGATCGCTTCGTCCGTCCCGAGGAAGTCGGCGAGACGGCGTTCGAGCTCGAGATGCTGCTCCTGCGTACCGCAGATGAAGCGGACGCTCGCGAGCCCGTAGCCCCATTCCTGCAGTGCCCCGGTCGCCGCATCCAGGATGCGCGGGTCATCGGCGAGGCCGAGGTAGTTGTTCGCGCAGAAGTTCAGCACCTCGGCGCCGTCCGCCGTGATCTCGGCACTCTGGGGGCCGCGAATGCCACGCTCATGCTTGGTGAGCCCGGCCTCCTCGATGGCCGCCAGCTCTCCCGCCACGTGGTCCTTGAAGGTTCCGTACATCACAACTCCGTCCAGTCGAGGATGATCTTGCCTGTTCCCGCTGACTCCGCCGCAGCGAAGCCCCGTCGCCAGTCGCGCACCGGGACGACGTCGGCGATCACACGTCCGATGGCATCGCGCAGGGTCGCGCTCGTCTGGAGCATCGCTCCCATCGCGTTCCAGGTCTCGAACATCTCGCGCCCGTAGATCCCCTTGATCGTGAGCATGTGGGTGACCAGCTTGCCCCAGTCGATCTCGAAGCCACTGCTCGGCAGACCGAGCATGGCGATGCGCCCGCCGTGGTTCATGTTGTCGATCAGCGCCGGGAGCGCCGATGCCGCGCCGCTCATCTCGAATCCGATGTCGAAGCCCTCCCGCATGCCGAGGGCGAGCTGCGCGTCGCGGATGTCCCGCACCGAGACGTCGACGACCTCGTCGGCACCCATCCGGCGAGCCATCTCCAGCCGCGGGACGCTCACATCGGTCGCCGCGATGAAGCGGGCTCCGGCGTGCCGGGCGACGGCGATCGCCATGAGTCCGATCGGGCCGCAGCCCGTCACCAGAACGTCTTCGCCGACGAGCGGGAAGGTCAGCGCCGTGTGGACGGCGTTCCCCAGCGGATCGAAGATCGCTCCGAGCTCCGGTGTCACATCGGCGTGATGCACCCAGACGTTCGCGGCGGGCAGCGCGAGGAACTCCGCGAAGGCGCCGTCCCGCTGCAGCCCGAGGCCGATCGTGCGGATGCACATCTGACGACGACCTGCTCGACAGTTGCGGCACGTGCCGCACACGATGTGCCCTTCTCCCGAGACGCGGTCCCCGACTGCGATGTCGTGCACCGAGGGTCCCACCTCGACGACCTCGCCGTAGAACTCATGGCCGGGAATCAGCGGGGCGGCGATCGCCGAGGCCGCCCAGTCGTCCCAGCGGAGGATGTGCAGGTCGGTGCCGCAGATCCCGGTGCGCAGGACCCGGATCACGACCTCATCGGGGCCGGCGGTCGGGTCCGGACGCTCGACGAGCTCCAGCCCGGCACCCGGTGCGTCCTTGAACAGTGCCTTCATGCTTCCGATCCCACCGCATCCGACCATGTAGAACAATCGCCATCGTCTGCAGTGATCATTTAGCGAATGCTAATGTTTTGCGGATGGAGCTCCATCAGTTGCAGATCCTGCGCGAACTCGGCGCGCTCGGAAGCGTCACGGCCGTGGCCGACGCCCTCCGGGTCACCCCCTCCGCGGTCTCGCAGCAGCTCACGGCACTCCAGAGAGGCTTCCCCACACCCCTCACCAAGAAGCAGGGACGGACCCTCTCCCTCACGCCTGCGGGCGCGGTCCTCGCGGCGGCGGCGACCGAGGCGATCGATGCCATGGCCGCAGCCCGGCATGCCGTGGAGGAGTTCGAGGACTCCCCGACCGGGGTCGTCAGCGTCAGCGGATTCCACAGCGTGGGGCAGGCCCTGTTCGGACCGTTGTTGCGCGAGTTCACGGGCGACGCGTCCGCACCGAGCGTGCAGGTGACCGACGAGGATGTCGCACAGAGCGAGTTCCCCGCATTGACAGCGCGCTACGATCTCGTCCTGGCGCATCGCATGGAGCATTCGGCCCCCTGGCCGACAGCGGGGATGCGAAGTCTGACGCTCGTACGCGAGCCCCTCGACGTCGCCGTGTCGAAGTCGCACCCGCTCTCCACCCGGTCGAGCCTGATGCCGGCTGACGTCGCCGGCGAACGGTGGGTCACCAGCCGCATCGGCTACTCCCCCGACGACGTGCTCCGCGCTGTGTCCGCCGTCGCTAACCGGCCCGTCGAGATCCATCACCGCATCAACGACTACGGTGCCGTCTCCGCCGTGGTCGCCGCCGGCGGGGTGCTCGGGATGCTGCCGCGATACACGTCGCGCAGTGTGGACGACCGGGACATCGTGCGCATCCCGCTCGAAGGGGTGAGCACCCATCGGATGATCGACGTGCTCGCACGTCCGGAGAACCTGCGTCGACGCTCGGTCCGCACGGTCGTGGAAGCACTGCGGCGGGTGATGACGCGCCTGAGCGAAGACGGTTCCTGAGCCTGCGCAGGTCGATGGATAGGCTCGGAGGATGACCGACGCCACGAACCCGTTGCTGCAGCCGTCGCCCCTCCCGTACGGCCTCCCCGACTACCCGGCGATCCGGCCCGAGCACTATCTCCCGGCGTTCCAGGCGGGGTTCGACGAGCAGCTCCGCGAGATCCAGCGCATCACGATGGTCCGGTCGATGCCGACGTTCGAGAACACCGTGGAGGCTCTGGAGCGCTCCGGCGAGTTGCTCGACCGCGTCGCACACGTCTTCTACACCGTGAGCTCAGCAGACGCGACGCCGGAGATCCAGGAGATCGACGAGCAGCTCGCGCCGCTCATGGCCGCACACCAGGACGCGATCACGCTCGACGGCGCCCTGTACTGGCGGATACGGCAGGTGTACGAGCAGCGCGATGCTCTGGACCTCGACGCCGAGCAGCGGTATCTGGTGGAACGTCATCACCGGGAGATGACGCACGCGGGTGCGGGCCTGGATGACGAGGCCAAGACGCGGCTGACCGCGCTGAACCAGCGACTGTCCACTTTGACCAACACCTTCGAGCGCAACCTGCTCAACGACACGAATGACCTCGCCGTCGTCTTCGACTCCGCGGCCGAGCTGGAGGGTCTGAGCAGCGGTGAGCTCTCGGCGGCCACACGTGCGGCGGCCGACCGGGGGCTGGAGGGGAAGTTCCTCATCACGCTTCCGCTCTTCACCGGGCACCCGGCGCTGGCCCAGCTGCGCGTGCGGGAGTCTCGTCGTCGCATCATGGCGGCATCGCTCGTACGCGCTTCGCGAGGGAACGCGAACGACAACCGTGCCGTGCTGACCGAGATCGTGCGGCTGCGCGCGGAGCGAGCGGTTCTGCTGGGGTACGAGTCGCATGCCGCCTACGTCACCGCCGACGAGACGGCCGGTACTCCGGACGCTGTCGAGCAGATGCTGCGTCGCCTCGCCGGCCCCGCAGCGCGGAATGCGCGCGAAGAACGGGCGGCGCTCCAGGCGATCGTCGACGAGACCGAGCCTGCGCCGTTCGCCGTCGAAGCCCACGACTGGGCGTTCTACACCGAGCGGGTCCGCACCGCGCGCTACGACATCGACTCCCGTGCCCTGCGCCCCTGGTTCGAAGCGGAACGTGTCCTGCAGGACGGTGTCTTCTATGCGGCGACGCGGCTGTACGGCGTCACCTTCGCCGAGCGTGAGGATCTCATCGCCTACCACCCGGGTGCGCGGGTCTTCGAGGTGCGCAACGCCGACGGCTCACCTGTCGGCCTCTACGTGCTCGACCTCTACACGCGCGACTCGAAGCGCGGCGGCGCCTGGATGAACGCGATCGTGAGTCAGTCGCGACTGCGCGGCACGGCTCCCGTCGTGGTCAACAACCTGAACGTGCCGCTGCCGGGCGACGGGGAGCCGACCCTGTTGACGCTCGACGAGGTGACGACGCTGTTCCACGAGTTCGGGCATGCCCTGCACGGACTCTTCGCGCGCGTGACGTACCCGCACTTCGCGGGGACGAACGTGTTCCGCGACTTCGTCGAGTTCCCGAGCCAGGTGAACGAGATGTGGATCCTGTGGCCGGAGGTCCTCGACAACTACGCGCGTCATCATGAGACCGGCGCCCCTCTGGATCCCGCGATCGTGGAGCGTCTGCGCGCCACCGAGACGTTCGACCAGGGGCACGCCACGAGCGAGTACCTCGCGGCGGCCTGGCTCGACCAAGCCTGGCACCGGCTCGGCACCGACGCGAAGGTCATCGACGTCGCCGCGTTCGAGGCTGCCGCGTTGGCCGACATCGGCCTCGATGACCCCGCGGTGCCGACGCGCTACTCCTCCACCTACTTCGCCCACGTGTTCTCCGGCGGATACAGCGCGGGCTACTACTCGTACATCTGGAGCGAGGTGCTCGACGCCGATACCGTCGAGTGGTTCCGCGACAACGGCGGTCTCACTCGTGGCAACGGCGATCGGTTCCGCGAGCGGCTGCTCGGTGTCGGGGGCTCCAAAGATCCTCTCGCCGCCTACCGTGACTTCCGTGGACGCGACGCCGAGATCGAACCGCTCCTGAAACGGCGGGGACTCAGCGACGGAATCGTGGGACGCTGACCGCTTTCGTGCCTATCGCGACGATCCCCGCGCCATGCCGATACGCCTCGACGAGGATGGCATCATCGGTCCTCGACGATGGTCTCGCTCGACGGCGTCGTCCAGGGCGCCGGGCGTCTGTTCACGCGCTCTTGCGCTTGCGCTCCATCACGATGGTCGGCGGCGCGCCCTCTTCGACAGCCGCCCGAGTCACGATGACCTTGGCGACGTCTTCCGCCGACGGGATCTCGAACATGATGGGTCCGAGGACATCCTCGAGGATCGCGCGGAGGCCACGCGCGCCGGTCTTGCGCTCCACGGCGAGGTCGGCGATCGATCGCAGTGCGTCCTCTTCGAACTCGAGCTGCACACCGTCGATCTCGAACATGCGCTGGTACTGCTTCACCAGCGCATTGCGAGGCCCCGTGAGGATGTCGATCAGGGCGTCCTGGTCGAGGGGCGAGACGTTCGTGACGACGGGGAGACGCCCGATGAACTCGGGGATCAGGCCGAACTTGTGCAGGTCTTCCGGGAGCACTTCGCTGAAAAGATCGAGGTCTTTGCCCTTGTCATGCAACGGGGCGCCGAAGCCGATGCCGTGCTTGCCGACCCGCGCCGACACGATGTCTTCCAGGCCGGCGAAGGCTCCCGCGACGATGAACAGGACGTTCGACGTGTCGATCTGCAGGAACTCCTGATGCGGATGCTTGCGTCCGCCCTGCGGGGGCACCGAGGCGACCGTGCCCTCGATGATCTTGAGCAGTGCCTGCTGCACACCCTCGCCCGAGACATCACGCGTGATCGACGGGTTCTCCGCCTTGCGGGCGATCTTGTCGACCTCGTCGATGTAGATGATGCCTTGTTCGGCGCGCTTGACGTCGTAGTCGGCGGCCTGGATGAGCTTGAGCAGGATGTTCTCGACGTCTTCACCGACATAGCCGGCCTCGGTCAGCGCCGTGGCATCCGCGACGGCGAAGGGAACGTTGAGGCGCTTGGCGAGCGTCTGCGCGAGATAGGTCTTCCCGCAGCCCGTCGGGCCGATGAGGAGGATGTTGCTCTTCGCGATCTCGACCTCTTCGGCGCGCTGCTCCGCCGTCTGAAGTGTGCCGTGCGCGCGGACGCGCTTGTAGTGGTTGTAGACCGCGACCGAGAGAGCGCGCTTCGCGGGCTCCTGGCCGACGACGTACTCCTCGAGGAAGGAGAAGATCTCACGAGGCTTGGGCAACTCGAATTCCGCTGCCCCGTCGGCGGACGACTCCGCCATCCGCTCCTCGATGATCTCGTTGCACAGCTCGACGCACTCGTCGCAGATGTACACGCCGGGGCCGGCGATGAGCTGCTGGACCTGCTTCTGACTCTTTCCGCAGAAAGAGCATTTGAACAGGTCAGCGCTTTCACCGATGCGTGCCATGCGCGTCCTCCTATGGGGGGATCAGAGATCGTCCTTCGAGCCTAACCGCTGCATGTGACACAGGGCCGCATTGGCGCGGACACGTCGGAAGCCGGACGACGTTGCGGCGCCTCGCCCGGTGCGCACCGGGCGAGACGCCGCAGCATTCGGAGAGATCCGCGGACGCGGATCAGACCATGCTCTTGGTGTGCCAGACGGTCTTCACCTCGGTGAAGGCACCGATCCGCTCCGGGGAGGCGACCACTTCCCCCGGGGTGAGCACGCGCTTGAGCGTGTCGGCGGCGGCGATCTGCATGTCGACCCAGTCGAGGTCGCCCGCGCCGGCCAGATCGAGGGCGTTCACGTCCTGATGCGAGGCGAGCCACGGGGCGATCTCGGCCGGCGAACCGGTGAGCACGTTGACGACGCCGCCGGGGACGTCGCTCGTGGCCAGAACCTCCGCGAGGCTGATGGCCGACAGCGGGTGCTGCTCACTCGCAACGACCACGACGGTGTTGCCCGCGACCAGAGCAGGCGCGACGACCGAGACCAACCCGAGCAACGACGAGTCCTGCGGGGCGACGATGGCCACCACACCGGTCGGTTCCGCTACGGAGATGTTGAAGTACGGACCGGACACCGGGTTCGCATTGCCCGCCACCTGGGCGTACTTGTCGCACCATCCGGCGTACCAGACCCACAGATCGATCGCCTCGTCGACCTGAGCGGCAGCAGCGGACGACGAAGCCCCCTCCTGCGCCACGATCTCGTCGATGAACTGCGCCCTGCGGCCTTCGAGCACCTCGGCGACGCGGTACAGCACCTGCCCGCGGTTGTAGGCGGTCGCACCCGACCAGCCCTTCACCGCGGCACGCGCGGCGACCACGGCATCGCGGGCGTCCTTGCGTGACCCCTTGGCGGCGTTCGCGAGGAACGCGCCCTTGGGTGAGAGCACCTCGTAGGTGCGTCCGGACTCGCTGCGCGGGAAGGCGCCGCCGATCGCCAGCTTGTACGTCTTCGGAACGGTCAGACGCTTGCTCATGCTGCGGCTCCCTTGAGGTAGGCGGTGAGTCCCTGACGTCCGCCCTCGCGGCCGTACCCGGATTCCTTGTAACCGCCGAACGGGCTCGACGGATCGAATCGGTTGAACGTGTTGGCCCAGATCACACCGGCGCGCAGTCGATCGGCCACCGCGAGGATGCGCGATCCCTTGTCCGACCAGATGCCAGCGGAGAGGCCGTACGGCGTGTTGTTCGCCTTCGCGATCGCCTCCGCCGGGGTGCGGAAGGTCAGCACCGACAGCACAGGGCCGAAGACCTCATCGCGGGCGATGCGGTGCGACGCCTCGACCCCGGTGAAGATCGTCGGAGCGAACCAGAACCCCTGTTCGGGGATGGCGCAGTCAGCGGTCCACCGCTCCGCGCCCTCCGCCTCACCGATGTCGCTGAGCTCGCGGATCCGCGCGAGCTGCGCGGCGGAGTTGATCGCACCGATGTCGGTGTTCTTGTCGAGGGGGTCCCCCAGCCGCAGTGTCGACAGGCGAGTCTTGAGTCGGTCGACGACCTCGTCGTGGATCGACTCCTGGACCAGCAGACGGCTTCCGGCACAGCACACATGGCCCTGATTGAAGAAGATGCCGTTCACGATGCCCTCGACGGCCTGGTCGATCGGCGCGTCGTCGAACACGATGTTCGCCGCCTTGCCGCCGAGCTCCAGGGTGACCTTCTTGGCGGTTCCTGCCACGGCCCGGGCGATGTCACGACCGACCCCCGTGGAACCGGTGAAGGCGACCTTGTCCACGTCGGGGTGGCGCACCAGCGTCGATCCGGTCGCGCCGGCCCCGGTCACGATGTTCACGACACCGGCCGGAAGGTCGGCCTGCTGCAGGATCTCCGCGAAGAGGAGCGCCGTCAGCGGGGTGGTCTCGGCGGGCTTGAGCACGACGGTGTTCCCGGCCGCGAGAGCGGGCGCGATCTTCCACGCGAGCATCAGCAGGGGGAAGTTCCACGGGATGATCTGTCCGGCGACGCCGAGCGCGCGCGGGTTCGCACCGAGTCCGGCGTGATCGAGCTTGTCTGCCCACCCTGCGTAGTAGAAGAACCAGGAGGCGACGAGGGGCACGTCGACGTCGCGGCTCTCCTTGATCGGCTTTCCGTTGTCGAGGCTCTCGGCGACCGCGAGTTCACGGGCGCGCTCCTGCACGAGGCGGGCGATGCGGAAGAGGTACTTCCCGCGGTCGCGTCCGCTCATCTTCGACCACGTCTTGTCATAGGCACGGCGCGCGGCGGCGACCGCACGGTCGACGTCCTCGTCGCTGGCGGAGGCGATCTCGGCGATGTGCTTCTCGCTCGACGGCGAGATCGTCGAGAAGGACGAACCGGAGCCGTCGACGAACTCGCCGTCGATGAACAGACCGTAGCTGTCCTTGAGGTTCAGGATCGCGGTGGACTCCGGTGCCGGAGCGTATTCCAGAAATGACATGTTCGTCTTCCCGTCAGTCGATCGTGACGTAGTCGGGGCCCGAGTAGTGGCCGGAAGTGAGCTTCTGACGTTGCAGGAGAACGTCGTTGAGGAGGCTGGAGGCCCCGAAACGGAAGAGGTGCGGCTGCAGCCACTCCTCGCCCACCGTCTCGGCGACGGTGACCAGGTACTTCACCGCGTCCTTCGAGGAGCGGATGCCACCGGCGGGCTTCACACCGATCTTCTCCCCGGTCCCGCGATACCAATCACGGACGGTCTCGAGCATGAGCAGCGTCGTGGGGAGCGTCGCGGCAGGCTGGACCTTGCCGGTCGAGGTCTTGATGAAGTCGCCGCCCGCAAGGATGCCGAGCCAGGACGCGCGCTTGATGTTGTCGTACGTGTTCAGCTCACCGGTCTCGAGGATCACCTTGAGAGAGGCGTACGAGCCGTCCTCGCGCCGGCAGGCTTCCTTGACCTGGGCGATCTGGTCGAACACGAGCCCGTAGCGGCCGGAGAGGAACGCCCCGCGGTCGATGACCATGTCGATCTCGTCAGCGCCGGCGGCGACCGCCTCAGCGGTGTCGGCGAGCTTGATCGCGAGCGACGAGCGCCCACTCGGGAATGCCGTGGCCACCGCCGCGACCGAGATCAGACCGTCGTCGGGGTCGCCGTGCAGACCGCCGAGCGCGCTCACCGCGTCGCCGACCATGTCGCCGTAGACGCAGACCGCAGCAACGCGCGGTGTCGACGGATCGGCGGCATCGGGGGTCTTCGCCTTGGCGACGAGCGAGCGCACCTTGCCGGGGGTGTCCGCTCCCTCCAGCGTCGTGAGGTCGATCAGCTTGATGATGGTGTCGAGCGCCCAGGCCTTCGACGTGGTCTTGATCGAACGCGTGCCGAGTCCGGCTGCGCGCTGTTCCAGACCGACGGCATCCACTCCCGGAAGTCCGTGCAGGAAGCGCCGGAGAGTGGCGTCGTCCGGCTCGGCGCCGAGAACATCCACCGCCGCCCTGCGGCTGAGTTCTTTGGTCGTCACTGTTCCTCCAACAATGCTCGTGCTGTGGTCTCATCGGTCACCAGAACGCCGCACAGGCCACTGGTCACGACTGTACGTGCGATGTCGTGCTTGGCGGGACCCGCCGTCACGAAGATCGCATGGGTGGCTCCGCGAAGACGGTCGAGCGAGACGCCGACCGTCCGGGCGTCGAGTTGCGAGTCGACGATGTTGCCCTCCGCGTCGACGTAACGGCCGAGAACGTCGCCGACCGCGCCTCGGCGTGCGAGTTCCTCCACGTCCTCCGCACGGAGGTATCCGTTCTCGACATGGGCGGACGAGGCATCGCAGGGGCCTGCGGTGAAGAGGAACGCCTGCGCCTCCGCAGCCTCTTCGAGCACGGCCGCGACCGTGCGGTCCGACTCGATGGCCTGCTTGGTCTCGACTCGCTCGAGGATGGCGGGACTGGGGAGCAGCGATACCTGACCCGAGGCCCGCTGGGCGATCGTGACGGCCAGCCCCGCGGCGCCACCGGAACGGCGGTTCAGGCTCACTCCCCCATTGAGCTGCACCACGGTCACACCGTTGGCCCACCCGTCGGGGAGGGCCTCTGCGACGGCGCGCAGGGTGCGACCCCAGCTCACGCCGAGGGTGCGGGGAACCGGTCGCAGAGCGGTGAGGAAGTCGGCCGCGGCTTGCGCGACGCGCTCCAGCGTCCCGTCGTCACCCTCCGGCGAAGGAACGACGACGGCGTCCGTCAGTCCGAACCTCTCGACGAGGAGCCGTTCGAGGCCGAGGCGCCGGGCCCGAGGATGCACGATCTCGATACGCACGATTCCACGTTCCCTCGCCTGAGTGAGCAGACGACCGACCTTCCAGCGGGAGATCTTGAGAAGTCCGCCGATCTCGTCCTGGGTCTTGTCCTCGTCGTAGTACAGCTCGGCGACGCGGACCATGAGCAGATCTTCTTCCACGGCATCCTCCTTCCTCCTCCAGGGTAGGCCCAATACTGCGTACGCGCACCTGTGCGCTCATATGCGCAGATCGAGCGAAGGAGGTTGCACATCCGCCGGAGACGACGAAAGGACGCCCGTCAGATCCGACGGGCGTCCTTTCGATGTCTGAGACGCTCAGACGCGCTTGCGCGTGGTGAGCACCTGGTCGACGATGCCGTACTCGAGTGCCTGCGTGGCGGAGAGGATGTTGTCGCGATCGATGTCGCGGTTCACCTGCTCCGGGGTGCGGTTCGTGTGCCCGGCCAGGGTCTCCTCGAGCCAGGTCCGCATGCGGAGGATCTCCGCGGCCTGGATCTCGATGTCGGAAGCCTGTCCGTGACCGGCTTCGCCCATCGCGGGCTGGTGGATGAGCACGCGAGCGTTCGGAAGCGCGAGTCGCTTGCCCGGCGCACCGGCCGCGAGCAGCACGGCGGCCGCCGAGGCCGCCTGCCCGAGGACCACGGTCTGGATCTGCGGCGCGACGTACTGCATCGTGTCGTAGATCGCCGTCATCGCGGTGAACGAGCCACCGGGCGAGTTGATGTACATCGTGATGTCGCGCTCGGAGTCCTGGCTCTCCAGGACGAGGAGCTGAGCCATCACATCGTCGGCAGACGCATCGTCGACCTGCACGCCGAGGAAGATCACGCGGTCTTCGAACAGCTTGTTGTACGGGTCCTGACGCTTGAAGCCGTAGGCGGTGCGCTCCTCGAACTGCGGGAGCACGTAGCGGCTGGAGGGCAGGTCACCGGATGAGCGGAAGGTGGGTGTGTACATGAGCGTCCTTTCGCTTTCCGTTACTCGGTGTCCTGGTCGGTTCCGCCGCCGCCGATGACGTCGGAGGCCGATTCGCGGATGTGGTCGACGAAGCCGTATTCCAGCGCTTCCTCGGCGGTGAACCAGCGGTCGCGGTCACCATCGGCGTTGATCTGCTCGACCGACTTGCCGGTCTGGGCCGCGGTGATCTCCGCGAGACGGTTCTTCATCGACATGATGAGCTGCGCCTGGGTCTGGATGTCACTCGACGTCCCGCCGAAGCCACCGTGCGGCTGGTGAAGCAGCACACGCGCGTTCGGTGTGATGTAGCGCTTGCCCTTGGTGCCCGCGGTGAGGAGCAGCTGCCCCATCGATGCGGCCATACCGATTCCGACCGTGACGATGTCGTTCGGCACGAACTGCATCGTGTCGTAGATCGCCATGCCGGCGGTGATCGAGCCACCGGGCGAGTTCACGTAGAGGTAGATGTCTCGCTCGGAGTCCTCTGCGGCGAGAAGAAGGATCTTCGCGCAGATCTCGTTCGCGTTCTCGTCTCGCACCTCCGAGCCGAGCCAGATGATGCGGTCCTTCAGCAACCTGTCGAAGACGCTCGTTGCGAGGAGGGGTTCTGCAGCCATGTCAGCTCCTGATTCCGTGTTTCAGTGATTCGAATCTACCGGCGCAGGCGCGGCACCCAGGCCGTGTTCGCCGTCGGCATATCAGGTGTCGGCGTCAGCGATCTCGAGGGCGTATGCCGTCATCGACCGGTGGTAACGCGGAAGGTGGGGCACCAGGGCGAGCAACGCCACGGAAAGGCCCTGTGCCGGCCGACCCGCGCTCGCGAGGATGAGCGCGTGCACCGTGGCGACGGCATCGCGGTACGGACCGTCGGCCGACCGTTCCTCCTCCGCGCGGATGACGGCGAGGGCGTCGTCGTACTCACCGAGGTTCCGCAGCGAACTCGCCAACTGGATCACGCACTGCGGACGGTGCTCCTCGTCGAGCCCCAAAGTGAGAGCCCGTCGATACAGCGCGACCGCTTCGGCCGGCAAGCCCGCAGAGTCGCGGGCACCGGCCCGTTCGAACTCCGCACGGGCGTCATCGGGTCCGCACTCCGCGGCCAGTGCGTCGATGCGCGCGATCGTGTCGGCGCCGACCTCCTCGCCGGAGGCCTGCGCCCACACTTCATCCACGCGCTCGTCCCAGCTCTTCGTCATGGTTGTCCCCTCGATAGGAAAAGAGGGCGGATGCCGCAGCATCCGCCCTCTTCACTGGATCGTGTCGATCACTCGGCCTTGTCGGCAGCCTTCTTGGCCGGAGCCTTCTTGGCAGCCGGCTTCTTGGCGGCCGGCTTCTCGGCGTCGTCAGCCTCGTCGGCCTTCTTGGCCGGAGCCTTCTTGGCGGCCGGCTTCTTGGCCGGGGCCTTCTTGGCGGGCTTCTCCTCGGCCTCGGCGGTCTCAGCCTCAGCCTCAGCGGCCTCGTCATCGGTCACGATGAAGTCGGACAGGTCGACGGCCTTGCCGTTGCTGTCGACGACCTTCACCTTGCCGAGCGCGATCGCGAGGGCCTTGTTGCGGGCGACCTCACCGACGAGCGCGGGGAGCTGGTTCGAGGACTGCAGAGCCTCGACGAACTCCTGCGGCGCCATGCCGTACTGCGCAGCCGACTGGATGAGGTACTGGCTGAGCTCCTCCTGCGAGACCTGCACGTCGGCCTGCTCGGCGATCGTGTCGAGCAGCACCTGCGTGCGGAACTGCTTCTCGCTCGCCTCGGTGACCTCGGCACGGTGCACGTCGTCCTCGAGACGGCCTTCGCCCTCGAGGTGGTTGTGGACCTCGTCTTCGATGAGCTGCGGCGGAACCGGGATCTCGATCTGCTCGAGAAGCACCTCGACGAGCTTGTCGCGCGCCGCGGAGCCCTGCGTGAAGACGCCCTGCTGAGCGACACGCTCGGCGAGGCTCTCGCGGAGTTCCGCGATCGTGTCGAACTCGCTCGCGATCTGAGCGAAGTCGTCGTCCGCCTCGGGCAGCTCGCGCTCCTTGACGGCCTTGACCGTCACGGAGACCTCGGCCTCGGAGCCGGCGTGGTCGCCGCCGACGAGAGCCGAGCGGAACGTGGTGTCCTCACCCGCGGTGAGGGACTCGATCGCGTCGTCGATGCCCTCGAGCAGCTCGCCGGAGCCGATCTCGTAGGAGACGCCCTCGGCGCGGTCGATCTCGGCGCCGTCGATGGTGGCGACGAGGTCGAGGTCCACGAAGTCACCCTTCGTGGCCGGACGGTCGACCGGGACGAGCGTGCCGAAGCGGGCACGCATGTTGTCGAGCTCAGCGTCGAGCGCAGCGTCATCCGCCTCGACGGCGTCGACGGTCACCGTGATGCCGTCGTAGGAGGGGAGCTCGATCTCCGGACGGACGTCCACCTCGATGTCGACGAGCAGATCGCCCGAGAAGTCCTTCTCGCTCGGCCACTGGGTGATGTCCGCCGCGGGACGACCGACGACACGCAGCTTGTGCTCGACCGTGGCGTCGCGGAAGAACTTGTCCAGGCCCTCGTTCACCGCGTGCTCGATGACGGCACCGCGGCCGATGCGCTGATCGATGATGGGCGCCGGAACCTTGCCCTTGCGGAAGCCGGGGATCTGCACGTCCTGAGCGATGTGCTCATAGGCGTGCGCGATGCTGGGCTTGAGGTCGTCCGGGGTGACCGTGATGGTGAGCTTGACCCGGGTCGGGGTCAGCTTCTCGACGGTGCTGTTCGCCATGCTGGTGTGTTCTCCTTGTGATTTCCGCGCGGTATCGCGGCTGTAAGGTCCGTGGGGCCGTGTCGGGGCGACAGGAGTTGAACCTGCGACCTCCCGCTCCCAAAGCGGGCGCTCTACCAAGCTGAGCTACGCCCCGGGGAATCCGCACGCAGATTCAGCCCCACCGAGTCTAACGGACCGGAGCATGCGCCAGAGTCCGGTATAGTCGTTGAGTCGGTACCGAGACTTCCGGAGTCTCGGATCCGGGGCTGTAGCTTAGTGGTAAAGCCTTAGTCTTCCAAACTAATGATGCGGGTTCGATTCCCGTCAGCCCCTCCGCTCCAGAAGGCCCCCACCCCGCGGTGGGGGCCTTCTCGTCTCTCCGCCCGACAGTCGAATACGCTGACAGCATCGATGCAGGCAGCCACCGGCCGGAAGGCCCCACCGAACGGGCACGATGTGACAATCCCGACCCCGCCACCTCTCGACACGCCGATGCCTTCTTCCGGCGAGCATCGACTACCCGTCGCGTTCTGGTCCACCCCGCCTCCCCTCTCCCCTCCCGCACAGCGGAAGAACCGCCGTGGGCTGATCCTGGGACTGGTCGGCGGTGTCGCGGTGATCGCCGCTCTCTCGATCACGCAGGTGGCTGCGAACCTCGGCTACGACAACGCCGCATCGCGGTACGCCGAGGCCGCGGAGACGGCGTCCACGGCGAAGACGGAGGTTCGCAGCGACATCACCGAACTGCGCGATGTCACCGATGCGGCGGAACAGATCCTCTCCGTCGAGCAGCCGGCTGTCGCCGTGGACGCGGAGCTGGGGGCCGCGCTGACAACAGCGTCCGAGGAAGCGGAGATCGTCGCCGTCTCCGCCGAGGAGATCGTGGCGATCGAGGTTCCCTCATCCGGCGAGAAGCCGGTGTGGTTCTGGGAGCTCTTCGGAGCGACGACGCTTCTGGAGCAGCACCTGGCATCGACAAGCCGCCTCTCCGACGATCTGCGCACGGTGACGACCGAGATCGCCACCGCTGGTGATGGTGTCTCCCGGAGCGGGGTGGCCCTTCTCGCGACAGCGGGCGAGGCCGCCGCCGGCTTCGAGAAGGCGCATCTCTCCGCGAGGAACGATGCCGTGATCGCGTTGCGGGACGCCGCTGCAGACGCCGCCGCGACGACCACCCTGGACGCCGCTGCGGCGACGACGTACCTGTCCCTGCAGGGAGCCGCCGCCGAGGTCGTTGCCACCGAGGCCCAAGAACTGGCGGAGAAGGCGGGGCCCCTGCAGAACGCGAGACTGGAGATCGAGGCCTTCGCGCGGTCACTCGCCCCCGGGGTCCTGTTGGAGTTCGACTGGGCTCCCGTGGTGAACGGCGCGGGGTACAACGGCAGCATGGGCGGCTACACGACGTGGTGGTGGGACGACCCGGATCGCGCGATCATCGAGTTGTCGAACTCGGTCGCCGAGCAGTGGCCCGCCGAGCGGAGCAAAGCGCTCGTCGCACACGAGGTGGGCCACGCGATCAGCGTGAAATGTGAGGACATGTACGACGCCTCCACGCAGGACAGCATCGAGAAGTGGGCGACCGCCTGGGCGATCAGCATGGGATACACCGATGACGCCAACGGAGTCTGGGCATACGGCTACCCGCCGCAGGAGTACATCGACGCCGCTGCCGGGTGCCGCTGAGCCCCGCACCCGGGCGAGACGAGAGAAGCCGCCGCGAGTGATCGCGGCGGCTTCTTCGATGTCAGGTCGAGGTCACTGACCCCGACGCTCACGCAGCTGCGTGAGCGCGTCGTCGAGCAGCTGGACCGCTTCCTCGTCTGTACGACGTTCCTTCACGTACGCGAGGTGCGTCTTATACGGCTCCGCCTTCGCGAGCGCGGGCGGATTCTCCTTGTCGCGTCCGGCAGGCAGACCGGACTGCGGGTGGTCGATCGTCTCCGGGATCTCCTCTTCCGGGAGGCCGGCCGCGAAGTAGCGCACGGTCTCGTTGCCGAGCCCGTCCCAGTACGAGACCGCGATGCGGTCGGCGTGATAACCGTGGTCCTGCTCCCCCATCGGGCCGGAGCCCACGCGGGTGCCGCGGATCGCGTTTCCACCGGTAGCCATCAGATGACCTCGAATTTCGTGATGAGGCCCAGCGCGACGATGGAGATGAACCACGTCAGAGCCAGGACGACGGTGAAGCGGTTCAGGTTCCGCTCCGCAAGTCCGGAGGAGCCGACAGCAGACGTCATGCCGCCGCCGAACATGTCGGACAAGCCACCGCCGCGACCTTTGTGCAAGAGGATGAGGAGGGTCAGCAGGACGCTGGTGATACCCAGCACGACCTGCAGGACGAACTCAAGAATTGCCACGAGAAAGAGCCTTTCGATGGGGCCGGAGCGCCCCCGTAACGGTCAAGTATACGGTGCAGCGGGGCCGCAGCCCCGCTGCACTCACACGCCGACGTGCTTCTCGAAGCGGATGATCGCCGCGAACTCGTCCACGACGAGGCTCGCCCCGCCGACGAGAGCGCCGTCCACATCGGGCTCACGCATGAAGCTGGCGATGTTCGCCGCCTTCACGGATCCGCCGTAGAGGATCCGCGTGCGCGCGGCGGCCTCGTCGCCCAGAACCTTCGCGATGACCCCCCGCAGCGCGGCGCAGACATCCTGCGCCTGCTGCGGAGTCGCCGCCTGACCGGAGCCGATGGCCCACACCGGCTCGTACGCCACGACGATGTCCGCCTGCGCCGAGACGCCCTGGAGTGCGGCCTCGAGCTGACCGGCGGGAACCGCGCTCGCACCGAACTTCTCGAGGTCCTCTGCCGTCTCACCGACGCAGATCACCGGAACGAGGCCATGCTTGAGGGAAGCCTGCACCTTGGCCGCCACGACGTCGTCGCCTTCGGAGTGGTACTCGCGACGCTCGGAGTGGCCGATGATGACGTACTTCGCGTCGAGCTTCGCCAGGAATGCGCCCGACACCTCGCCGGTGTACGCCCCGGAGTCGTGCGCCGAGACATCCTGCGCGCCGAGAGCGAAGGGGATCTTGTCCGCATCGATGAGCGTCTGCACGCTGCGGATGTCCGTGAAGGGCGGGAAGACCGCCACCTCGACGGACCCGTCTTCGTGCTTCGCATCCTTCAACGTCCAGTGCAGCTTCTGCACGAACGCGACCGCCTGAAGGTGGTCGAGATTCATCTTCCAGTTTCCCGCGATCAGCGGGGTACGGGAGTTCACGCCCATCCGAGGACCTCCAGCCCAGGTAGTTTCTTGCCCTCGAGGAATTCGAGGCTCGCGCCGCCGCCGGTCGAGATATGACCGAACTGTTCATCGGAGAAGCCCAGCTGACGCACCGCGGCAGCGGAGTCGCCCCCGCCGACGACACTGAGACCGTCGACCTCGGTGAGCGCCTGCGCGACGGCCTTGGTCCCCGCTGCGAAGGCGGGGAACTCGAACACGCCCATCGGGCCGTTCCAGAACACCGTCTTCGAGCCGCGGATCACCTCGGCGAATCGCGCAGCCGTCTCGGGACCGATGTCCAGGCCGATGCCCGAGGCGCCGAACGGCGTGGATTCGATCGCGTCGGCCGCAGCGACCTCGTGTGCGGCGTCCGCGCCGAAGGACGCGGCGACGACGACGTCGGTGGGGAGCACGAGCTCCACACCGCGCTCGGCGGCCTCGGCGATGTAGCCGCGCACGGTGTCGAGCTGGTCCTCCTCCAGGAGGCTCGATGCCACGGCGTGGCCCTGTGCCTTGAGGAAGGTGAACAGCATCCCGCCACCGACGAGGATCTTGTCGACCCGCGGAAGCAGATGCGAGATGACGCCGAGCTTGTCGCTGACCTTCGAGCCTCCGAGCACGACCGCGTAGGGACGCTCCGGATTCTCGGTCAGACGGTCCAGCACATCGAGCTCGGCTGCGATCAGCAGACCGGCAGCGGAAGGCAGCAACTCGGCGAGTTCGTAGACGCTCGCCTGCTTGCGGTGCACCACCCCGAACCCGTCGGAGACGAGCACGTCGCCGAGCTTCGCGAGCTCTGCCGCGAAGGCCGCACGCGTCGCCTCATCCTTCGAGGTCTCCCCCGGGTTGAACCGCAGGTTCTCGATGACGACGACTCCACCGTCCTCGAGCGACTCGACGGCATCCGTCGCCGACTCGCCGACCGTGTCGCGTGCGAACGCGACCGGGGAGCCGAGGAGTTCGGAGAGGCGTTGCGCCACCGGCTCCAGGCTGTACTGCGGGTCGGGCGCGCCGTCCGGGCGTCCGAGGTGGGAGCACACGATGACGCGGGCGCCCGCGTTGATCAGTGTGTTGAGGGTCGGCAGCGAGGCGCGGACACGGCCATCGTCCGTGATGATCCCATCCCGCAGGGGGACGTTGAGATCACAACGGACGATGACACGCTTGCCCTCGAGCGACCCCAGAGTGTCCAGGGTGCGCAGAGTCATGTTTCTGAGTTTAGAGGCGCTCGGCCACGTACTCGGTCAGGTCGACCAGACGGTTGGAGTAACCCCACTCGTTGTCGTACCAGCTGGACACCTTGATCAGGTTTCCGCTGACGTTGGTGAGGGTGGAGTCGAAGATCGACGAGTGCGGGTTGTGCACGATGTCGCTCGAGACGATCGGGTCCTCGTTGTACTGGAGGAAGCCCGCGAGGCGACCCTCGGCCGCAGCCTTCTTGTAGGCCTCGTTGACCTCGTCGACCGTCAGGTTCTCGCGGTCTGTGATGAGGGTGAGGTCGACGATCGAGCCGGTGGGAACCGGGACGCGGTAGGACGAGCCGCTGAGCTTGCCCTGGAGTTCCGGGAGCACCTCGCCGATCGCCTTGGCAGCGCCGGTCGACGCGGGCGTGATGTTGATCGCGGCGGCGCGTGCACGACGGAGGTCGCTGTGCGGGCCGTCCTGCAGGTTCTGGTCTGCGGTGTACGCGTGCGCGGTCATCATGAAGCCGCGGTCGATGCCGAACGCGTCGTTGAAGACCTGTGCCAGCGGCGCGAGGCAGTTCGTGGTGCACGACGCGTTGGAGATGATGTGGTCCGTCTCCGGGTTGTACGTGTCCTCGTTCACGCCCATCACGAACGTGCCGTCGACACCGGTACCCGGAGCCGAGATGAGGACCTTCTTCGCGCCGGCCTCGATGTGCTTCTTGGCGAGTTCGGCCTTGGTGAAGAAGCCGGTCGACTCGATGACGATGTCGACGCCCAGCTCACCCCACGGAAGACCGGCGGGGTCGCGCTCGGCGAAGGCCTTGATGGTCTTGCCGTTGACGGTGATGCTGTCGTCGTCGTAGCTGATCTCGGCGTCGAGGACGCCACCGACCGAGTCGTACTTCAGCAGGTGCGCCAGGGTCTTGTTGTCGGTGAGGTCGTTGACGGCGACGATCTCAAGGTCTGCTCCCTGCGCGAGAGCCGCGCGGAAGTAGTTGCGTCCGATGCGGCCGAAGCCGTTGATACCGATCTTGACAGACACTCAGGTCTCCCTGTTTCTCGTGCGCAGCACGCCACTTTCCAGCATGCGTGATGCGCGGGGGTTTTTTGGCTGAGAGAGCGTCCCGACGAGCCGAGGCCCGCCGGGACGCAACCCGATTACGACAGTACCAGCAGGCCGTTCGTCTGCTTACGGGCGACCTCGAGACGCTGGGCGACGTTCTCCCAGTTCGCGATGTTCCACGCGGCCTTGACGTAGTCCGCCTTGACGTTGAGGTAGTCGAGGTAGAACGCGTGCTCCCACATGTCGAGCTGGAACAGCGGAATCGTGCCCTGCGCGGTGTTCGACTGCTGGTCGAACAGCTGCTGGATGATCAGACGCGAGCCGATCGAATCCCAGCTGAGCACGGCCCATCCGGAACCCTGGATGCCGGTGGCGGCAGCCGTGAAGTGCGCCTGGAACTTCTCGAACGAGCCGAAGTACTCATCGATGGCGGCCTTCAGCTCACCCTCGGGCTGTCCCCCGCCGTTCGGCGACAGGTTCGTCCAGAAGATCGAGTGGTTCACGTGACCACCGAGGTTGAACGCGAGGTCCTTCTCGAGCTTGTTGACGTTCGCGAGGTTGCCGCTCTCACGGGCCTCGGCGAGCTGGTCGAGAGCGGTGTTCGCGCCGGCGACGTAGGCCGCGTGGTGCTTGTCGTGGTGCAGCTCCATGATCTTGCCGCTGATGTGCGGCTCGAGCGCTGCGAAGTCGTAGGGAAGGTCGGGGAGCGTGTAAGTCGCCATATCGCTTTCATCCAATCCGCGCCGCGCCGCGGCGCTTGCCGATCCTCCGCGCCGCCGATGTGCGGCGTAGAGCGGACGTGATTCATCCTACTGACGACAACGCGGATGCGCCCTCGAACCTTCCGCCACATGACGAAGACCCGCGCCCTCATCGTGGGCGGCGGGTCTTCGTCGAAGGATACGGATCAGACGTCGAGTCCGACGGGGACGGCGGCTTCCGTCCCGGGGATGCCCTCCTGCTGCGCGCGCTTGTCCGCCATCGCGAGCAGACGACGGATGCGGCCGGCGACGGCATCCTTCGTCAGGGGCGGATCGGCGTGGTGACCGAGCTCGTCGAGGCTGGCGTCGCGGTGCGCGAGACGAAGCTCACCGGCGACCTTCAGGTGATCGGGCACCTCGTCGGCCAGGATCTCCAACGCCCGCTCGACACGCGCGCACGCGGCCACGGCAGCCTGGGCGGACCGACGCAGGTTGGCGTCGTCGAAGTTCACCAGGCGGTTGACACCGGCACGGACCTCGCGTCGCTGACGGAGCTCTTCCCATGCGATGGCGGTCTTCTGCGCGCCCATCTCGTTGAGGATCGTGCGAATCGCCTCACCCTCACGCACCACGACCCGAGGCATGCCCCGCACTTCGCGCGCCTTGGCGGCGACACCGAGACGGTGGGCAGCGCCGACGAGTGCCATCGCCGCTTCCGACGAGGGGCAGACGACCTCGAGCATCGCGGACCGACCGGGCTCGCTCAGGGACCCCGCCGCCAGGAACGCGCCGCGCCAGAGACCGGCGACCTCGGCGCGAGAGCCGGTGGTGAGGCGGTTCGGAAGCCCGCGCACGGGGCGACGGCGCTGGTCGAGGAGACCGGTCTGGCGCGCGAGGGTCTCGCCCTGGGAGATCACACGGACGGCCCACCGCGCTCCGTCGTTCGCGGTGCTCGACTGCACCTGCGCGATCTCGGGGCGCACTCCGTAGATCTCGGCGAGGTCTCGCGCGACGCGACGTGCGAGCGTCTCAGCGTCCACCTCGGCCTCCACGGCCACGCGACCGGCGATCGAATGCAGACCACCGGCGAACCGGAGGATCGCGGTGACTTCCGCAACCCGCACCGTCGGGGGTGCGTTGCGGATGCTGACCAGCTCGGCCTTGACGTCGGTGGTTAGTGCCACGACACTCCTTCACGTTCACGCGTCGGATCGCGACGCAAACGTCCAGCTTACTCGGCCGGAAGGCTCGCTACTCTCGGCCGAGGTCCCGGTGACGGACGCTCACGGCGACGCCCGGGACGGCGGCGAGCCTGCGCGCAAGCTCTTCCGACATCGCGACCGAGCGGTGCTTCCCCCCGGTGCAGCCGATCGCGATCGTCGAGTGACTCTTGTTCTCGCGCTGGTATCCCTCCAGCACCGGCACCAGCGCCGACGAGTAGGCATCCAGGAACTCCGTCGCACCCTCGCGGGAGAGGACGTACTCCCTGACCCGTTCGTCCTGGCCGGTGAGACCGCGCAGCTCCTCATTCCAGAACGGATTCGGCAGGAACCGCATATCGGCGACGATATCGACGTCGGTCGGCAGCCCGTACTTGAAACCGAAGCTCAGCAGGGTGACGCGGTGACGGGCTTCCCCCTCTTCCGAGAAGATGTCCGAGACCTGGGTCGCCAGCTGATGGATGTTCAGCGTGGACGTGTCGATCACCATGTCGGCGCCCTCGCGGATCGGGGCCAGCCGGGTCCGTTCGACACGGATGCCATCGAGCAGGGTACCTTCGCCCTGCAGCGGGTGCGGGCGTCGGACGGACTCGAACCGTCTCACCAGCACATCATCGGACGCATCGAGGAACAGGACTCGCACGGAGCCGCGCGAGCGCAGGGCACGCGCCACACCCGGGAAGTCGTCGAAGAGATTGCGGCCGCGCACATCGACGACGGCAGCGACCTTCGGCAATGCGGTGCCGCCCATGTCGGTCAAGTCGAGCAGAGGGCGCAGGATCTGCGGCGGAAGGTTGTCGACCACGTACCAGCCGAGATCTTCCAAAGCGTTCGCCACGGTGGTCCGACCCGCGCCGGACATCCCTGTGACGATGAGGAACTCGCCCTTTTCCTCGTCAGCCATTACTCAATGCTCCCTCTCCCCCTCGAACTCCAGCCTAGCGAGTGGACAGGTGCGTGTGGATGTTCTGGGCGAGCACGGGGCCGATTCCCTGGACTTCTTCGATCTGCGCCGGGGCGGCCGCACGGAGCGCGGTCACCGAGCCGAAATGCTTGAGCAGCAGCTTGATCCGTGAACTGCCGAGTCCCGGGACTTCTGCGAGCACCGAACTGATGTCGTTGCGCCGTTTCTTGCGCTGATGCGTGATCGCGAATCGGTGTGCCTCGTCACGCAGTCGTTGCAACAGATAGAGGGCCTCACTCGTGCGAGGCAGGATGACGGGGAAATCGTCTCCGGGCAGCCAGACCTCTTCGAGGCGCTTCGCGATTCCACAGACCGCGATCTCGGTGTGCCCCGCGTCGCGGAGTGCTCGTGCTGCGGCCTCCACCTGGGGCTGCCCGCCATCGACCAGCAGAAGCTGGGGTGGGTAGGCGAAGCGGGGCTTGCGACGCACCGTCGCTGCGCCGACGTCCTCGGACACGACCTCTTCGGTCGTCGGGTCGACCACCTCGGACTCCTCTTCGGGACGGTCGAGATAGGCCAACCGCCGACGGAGCACCTGGTACATCGAATCGGTGTCGTCCGTGGTCTCGGCGATGTTGAACGACCGGTACTGGTCCTTGCGAGGCAGCCCGTCTTCGAAGACGACCATCGACGCGACGACATTCGTCCCTCCGAGGTGCGAGATGTCGAAGCACTCGATCCGCAGCGGGGCTTCGTCCATGCCGAGCGCTTCCTGCAGGTCGGTGAGGGCCTGGGTGCGGGCGACGTAGTCCGTCGTGCGTCGAGTCTTGTGCCGGATCAGCGCCTGTTGCGCGTTCAGTGTCGCCGTGCGCATCAGGTCGGCGCGCTGGCCGCGCTGGGCGACGGCGATCTCGACTCTCTTGCCGCGTCGCTCGCGCAACCATGTCTCGAGTTCCGCGGCGTCGTCGGGCAGTGTCGGAACCAGGATGCGACGAGGGACGTCCTGCGCTTCACCGTATGCCTGCTGCAGCACCTGCTCGACGAGCTCGCCGCTGGAGATGTCGATCTCCTTCTCGATGGTCAGCGCGCGCACACCCCGCACTCGGCCGCCGCGGATCACGAAGTGCTGCACCGCGGCGGAGAGCTCGTCCTCCGCGATGCCGAACAGATCCGCGTCCTCGTCCGCGGGCAGCACGAGCGCGCTCTTCCCCAGCACAGCCTCGATCGCGGAGAGCTTGTCGCGGTACTTCGCCGCGGCCTCGTAGTCCATCGCCGCGGATGCAGCCAGCATCCGCTTCGTGAGTTCCCGGGTGAAGCGCTCGTCACCGCCGGCCATGAATGCGACGAAGTCATCGACCATCGCGCGATGCTCCTCGATGCTCACCGTCATCGAGCACGGGCCACCGCACTTGCCGATCTGTCCGGGGAAGCAGGGTCTGCCCGTCTGCATGGCGCGCCGGTAGCTGGAGTCGCTGCAGGTACGGATCGGAAACGCCTTGATCATCAGATCGATCGTCTCGTGCACCGCCCAGACCTTCGGGAACGGACCGAAATACCGTGCTCCAGGAATCTTGCGGTTTCGAGTGACGATCACACGAGGTGCCTCGTCCGCGAGCGTGACCGCCATGAAGGGGTAGGACTTGTCGTCCTTGTAGCGCACGTTGAAGGGTGGATCGAACTCCTTGATCCACATGTACTCGAGCTGCAGGGAGTCGACATCCGTGGATACGACGGTCCACTCGACGGAGGCCGCCGTGGTGACCATCCGTCGAGTGCGCTCATGCAGCGTCCGCAGGGGCGCAAAGTAGTTCGAGAGCCGTTGTCGCAGGTTCTTCGCCTTGCCGACGTAGAGCACGCGCCCGGCGGCATCCCGGAAGCGATACACACCGGGGTCGGTCGGGATCTCCCCCGGGCGCGGCTTGTACGGCAGCACGTCGGCCATCAGCTGGCCTTCCGCGCAGCGCGCCCCTCACCCAGGATCTCGCCGAGGAACAGGCCGGTGTGGCTCTCCTCGACACGCGCGATCTGCTCCGGGGTGCCCGTGGCCACGATCTGACCGCCGCCGGAACCGCCCTCGGGGCCGAGGTCGATCACCCAGTCGGCGGACTTGATGACATCGAGGTTGTGCTCGATGACGATCACGGTGTTGCCCTTGTCGACCAGACCGTTGAGGACCTCGAGAAGCTTGCGAACGTCTTCGAAGTGCAGGCCCGTGGTCGGTTCGTCGAGCACGTAGATGCTGCGTCCGTTGCTCCGGCGCTGCAGCTCGGTGGCGAGTTTGACACGCTGCGCTTCCCCGCCCGAGAGCGTCGTCGCCGACTGCCCCAACCGCACGTAACCGAGCCCGACGTCGACGAGGGTCTTCATGTAGCGGTGGATGGCCTGGATCGGCTCGAAGAACTCCGCCGCCTCCTCGATCGGCATCTCGAGGACCTCGGCGATGTTCTTGCCCTTGTAGTGCACCGCCAGGGTGTCGCGGTTGTACCGCTTGCCGTGGCAGACCTCGCAGTCGACGTACACGTCGGGCAGGAAGTTCATCTCGATCTTGATGGTGCCGTCGCCGGAACAGGCCTCACAGCGGCCGCCCTTGACGTTGAAGCTGAAGCGGCCGGGCAGATACCCGCGGACCTTCGCCTCGGGCGTCTCGCTGAACAGGGTGCGGATGCGGTCGAAGACGCCGGTGTACGTCGCCGGGTTCGATCGCGGGGTGCGGCCGATCGGCGCCTGGTCCACGTGCACGACCTTGTCGAGGTTGTCGAGTCCCGTCACGCGCGTGTGCTTTCCCGGAACCGTGCGGGCACCGTTCAACCGAGAAGCGAGCACCTGGTAGAGGATGTCGTTGACGAGCGACGACTTTCCGGAACCGCTCACGCCGGTGACCGCGGTGAGCACGCCCAACGGGAAGTCGGCTGTGACGTTGCGGAGGTTGTTCGCCCGCGCACCGACGACACTCAGCATCCGCTTCTTGTCGATCTTGCGACGCTTCGTCGGCATCGGGATCTCGCGGCGGCCGGAGAGATACTCCCCCGTCATCGACGCGCTGTCGTTGAGCAGAGCCGAGTAGGGGCCGGAATGCACGACTTCGCCGCCGTTGACGCCGGCACCGGGTCCGATGTCGACGACCCAGTCTGCCGCTTCGATCGTCTCCTCGTCGTGTTCCACCACGATGAGCGTGTTGCCGAGATCGCGCAGCGTGAGCAGGGTCTCGATCAGGCGACGGTTGTCACGCTGGTGGAGTCCGATGGAGGGCTCGTCGAGCACGTAGAGCACGCCGGTGAGGCCGGAACCGATCTGCGTGGCCAACCGGATGCGCTGCGCCTCACCACCCGAGAGCGACCCCGCCGAGCGGCTGAGATTGAGGTACGAGAGCCCGACCTGCAGCAGGAAGTCGAGACGAAGCCGGATCTCACGCAGCACCTGCGCAGCGATCTTCGCCTCGCGGTCGGTGAGGGTCAGCGTCTCCATGAACGCGCGGGCGTCGGCGAGGCTCAGGTGCGAGACCTCTGCGATCGAGTGGCCGTGGACCTGGACGGCGAGCACCTCGGGCTTGAGCCGGTCGCCGTCGCAGACCGGGCACGGCACCTCGCGGAGGTATTCGCCCCACCGGTTGCGCTGGTTGTCCGACTCCGCCTGCAGGTACTGCCTCTCGATGTAGGGCACCACGCCCTCGAAACCGGAGGCGTAGCGCATCTCACGCCCGTAACGGTTCTTCCACTTGACGGTGACCTTGTAGTTCTCCCCCCGCAGCACGGCGTCCTGCACATCGGAGTGGAGCTCGCGCCAGGGCGTGTCCAACGAGAAGTCGAGGTCACGCGAGAGCCCCTCGAGAAGGCGCTCGTAGTACTGGAACAGACCCTTGCCCTGGGTGGTCCACGGGATGATGACACCCTCACGGATCGAGAGGTCTTCGTCGCCGAGCATCAGGTCGACGTCGACGGACATCCGGGTGCCGAGGCCGGAGCACGCGGGGCAGGCACCGAACGGCGCGTTGAAAGAGAACGTGCGGGGCTCGATCTCGGTGAGGGTGAGCGCGTGCCCGTTCGGACACGCCAGCTTCTCGGAGAACGTCTGCCACGCGTCGTCGCCCTCACCGTCGACGTAGTTGATCTGCACCACTCCCCCGGCGAGCCCGAGTGCGGTCTCGACGGAGTCGGTGACGCGACCGAGGATGTCATCGGAAGCGACGAGGCGGTCGACCACCACAGCGATGTCGTGCTTGTAGCTCTTCTTGAGCGTCGGCGGCTCAGCGAGCTGGATCAGTTCCCCGTCGACGATCGCACGGGAGTACCCCTTGGCACCGAGTTCGCGGAACAGGTCGACGAACTCGCCCTTCTTCTGCGAGACGATCGGAGCGACGACCTGGTACCGGGTGCGCTCGGGCAGCTCCATGAGCTGATCGGCGATCTGCTGCACCGTCTGACGCTGGATCCGCTCACCGCATTCGGGACAGTGCGGGACGCCGATGCGCGCCCAGAGGAGACGCATGTAGTCGTAGATCTCGGTGATGGTGCCGACGGTCGACCGCGGGTTGCGGTTGGTGGACTTCTGGTCGATCGAGACCGCCGGGCTCAGCCCCTCGATGAAGTCGACGTCTGGACGGTCGACCTGACCGAGGAACTGGCGCGCATAGGCGCTCAGCGATTCGACATAGCGACGCTGCCCCTCGGCGAAGATCGTGTCGAACGCGAGACTGGACTTTCCCGACCCGGACAGGCCGGTGAACACGACCAGGGAGTCGCGTGGGATGTCGATGTCGACGTTCTTGAGATTGTGGACGCGGGCACCGCGGACACTGAGTTTTCCTGAGGAAGCAACGGGGACGATGGGCACCCGACAAGTCTACGAGGGGCCACCGACATCGGCTCCGCTGGAGCGTCCCGCGACCTCTTCCGTCGCCGACGCGGGTCGAGGCGAAAGCGATGACGAGTCAGCCGAGCTCGAGACGCCGCCCTGCGAACGGGCTGAGGCCGTCCCTGAGTGCCGCGATCTCGTCGACGTCCATGCCCACCGCCGCCATGACTCGACGAGGGACGTCGACGGCTTTCTCGCGCAGGGCCGCCCCCGCCGTCGTCAGCGTGATCTCGAGACGTCTCTCGTCCTCCGTGCTGCGCTGTCTGGCCACAAGCCCCTCAGCTTCGAGCCGCTTGACGAGAGGCGATGCCGTGGCCGGTTCGAGTGCGAGGTCGACCGCCAGCTCATTCAACGTGCGCGGGGCCCTCTCCCAGAGCGCGAGCATCACGAGGTACTGCGGATGCGTGAGACCCAACGGCTCCAGGATCGGTCGGTAGAGGGCGACGACATTGCGCGCCGCGGTCACCAGCGCGAAGCACAGCTGGTTCTCCAACTTGAGCAGGTCATCGGTCGCCGTCACAGGGGAAACTATACATCCGCGCTAATCATTAGTACACTAACCAACATGGCAAAGGACTCCGACCGCCCGCCCCTCCGAACGCGAATCCGCGAGGCAGGGGGCGTCTACTCCTGGGTGAACACGAACCTGATCCGGTTCGCCGGCCCCGCCTCGGTCGGTCCGTACGAGAAGACTCCTCCGCCCAGCCCTGCGGAACGAGCCGAACGGGCATGTCCGCTCTGCGGGGCACCCATGACGCTGCACACGATCGACCGTTCCGGGCCGAAACCGCTCGTGCACTGCCCCTGATGTCAGTCCGTCTGCGGCGTCGCCACGGCTGACCCTGTCGACTCCCGCGCGACGTCGAGCCAGAACATCAGCTCGTCGTCGTCTTCGATCACACCGGGCACGACGTCGAGCCAGCCTGAGCTCATCGTGCGTGATCCCATCACCGCGCGCGCGACTCCCGGTCGGGTGAGCAGCGTTGCCCCGCTCTCGTCATCGACCCGCACCAGGAGGACGCCGCCCGGTCGCGCTCCCAAAAGGATGCGGCCGTCGTCGAGGAAGGCCCGCGTGCCGAACATGCGCCGCTCCTCGATCTCGACGTCGGCGCTCAACAATGCCCTGATCCGGTCGGCGAGTTCGTCTCCTGCTGCATCCATCGATCCCCGCCTCGCTTACGCGTGTCCCGCGCGCTCCATCGCGCGAAGCTCTTTCTTGAGGTCCTGCACCTCGTCGCGCAGTCGCCCCGCGAGCTCGAACTTCAGCTCGGATGCGGCCGCGAGCATCTGATCCGAGAGATCCTGGATCGTGGCCTCGAGCTGCTGGGCCCCTTCGGCGGCGATGCCGGTCCGGCGAAGGTTCGGCGTCGGCGACTTGCCCTTGCCCGACGCGCGACCACGACCCGACAACATCTCTGCGGTGTCGGCACCTTCGCGTGCCAGCACCTCGGTGATGTCCGCGATGCGCTTGCGAAGCGGCTGTGGGTCGATGCCGTTCTCCTTGTTGTACGCGATCTGCTTCTCGCGACGACGGTCGGTCTCCTCGATGGCCTTCGCCATAGAATCGGTCATCTTGTCGGCGTACATGTGCACCTCACCCGAAACGTTACGAGCGGCACGCCCGATCGTCTGGATCAGTGAGGTTCCCGAACGGAGGAAGCCTTCCTTGTCGGCGTCGAGGATCGCCACGAGCGAGACCTCGGGAAGGTCGAGACCCTCTCGGAGCAGGTTGATGCCCACGAGCACGTCGTAGACCCCCGACCGCAGCTCGCTGAGCAGTTCCACACGACGTAACGTGTCGACGTCGGAGTGCAGGTAGCGCACCCGCACACCGTGCTCGCCGAGGAAGTCGGTGAGCTCCTCGGCCATCTTCTTCGTCAGGGTGGTCACGAGCACGCGCTCGTCGCGCTCGACACGGAGGCGGATCTCTTCGAGCAGGTCGTCGATCTGCCCCTTCGAGGGCTTGACCACGATGTGGGGATCCACCAGCCCGGTCGGACGGATGATCTGCTCGACGACGCCGTCAGCGATTCCCATCTCGTACTTGCCGGGGGTGGCCGACAGGTACACGGTCTGACCGATCCTGTTCTTGAACTCGTCCCAGCGCAGCGGACGGTTGTCCATCGCGCTCGGGAGTCGGAACCCGTGGTCGACGAGGGTGCGCTTGCGGGAGGCATCTCCCTCGTACATCGCCCCGATCTGCGGCACCGTCACATGCGACTCATCGATCACCATGAGGAAGTCGTCGGGGAAGAAGTCGAGCAGCGTGTGCGGCGGCTCCCCCGGCTCGCGACCGTCCATGTGCCTCGAGTAGTTCTCGATCCCCGAGCAGAACCCCAGCTGCTGGAGCATCTCGAGGTCGAAGGTGGTCCGCATGCGCAGGCGCTGCGCCTCGAGGAGCTTGCCCTGCCGTTCGAACTCCGCCAGACGCTCCTCCAGCTCGGCCTCGATGGTGCCGATCGAACGCTGAATCACATCGGTTCCGGCCACATAGTGCGAGGCAGGGAAGATCGGCACGGAGTCGAGCTTCTCGATGACCTCCCCGGTGAGCGGGTGGAGTGAGTACAGCGCTTCGATCTCGTCTCCGAACAGCTCGATCCGGATGGCGTGCTCTTCGTAGACGGGGATGATCTCGATCGTGTCGCCGCGGACACGGAAGTTGCCGCGGGAGAAGTCGACGTCGTTGCGGTTGTACTGCATGGCGATGAACTGCCGGATGAGTGCATCACGGTCATAACGCTCCCCCACCTGCAGCGCCACCATCGCCCGGAGATACTCTTCGGGCGCACCGAGACCGTAGATGCACGAGACCGTGGAGACCACGATGACGTCGCGTCGGCTGAGCAGCGAGTTCGTCGTCGAGTGCCGGAGCCGCTCGACTTCGGAGTTGATCGACGAGTCCTTCTCGATGAAAGTGTCCGTCTGCGGCACATAGGCCTCGGGCTGGTAGTAGTCGTAGTAGGACACGAAGTACTCGACCGCGTTGTTCGGCATCAGCTCACGGAACTCGTTCGCGAGCTGCGCGGCCAGGGTCTTGTTGTGCGCCAGCACGAGCGTCGGACGCTGCACCTGCTCGACGAGCCACGCGGTGGTCGCCGACTTTCCGGTACCCGTCGCTCCGAGCAGCACGACGTCGGTCTCCCCCGCATTGATACGTGCCGCGAGCTCGGCGATCGCTTGCGGCTGGTCTCCGGCCGGCGCGTACTCGCTGATGACCTCGAAGGGGCGGACGCTGCGCGTGGGTTGCATGACTCCAGCGTATGCCGCCCCTCCGACATCGAGGCCGTCAGGCGACGATCGTGGCCGTCTGGGCCGACGGCTCCGTCGACCACGTGGTCGTTCCCCCGTCGACCAGGCTCATCGTGGCCGACGACGTGAGGGGGCCTGGCGCCGAACCGACCACATTGAAGCTCAATGCGTCGCCGAAGTTCGGCGGCGTCTTGGTGAAGGTGAAGGTCGTCGCCGAGGACCCTCCTGCCGGTGCCGGAACCCAGGAGCCGAAGGACGACGCGGCGTCGAGAGTCACCGGGGTGCTGAAGGTCACCACGACCACGAGTGATGCGCCGGTCGGAGGGTTCGCCCACGGATCGGCCCGGTAGCTGATCTGGGTGCTGAACGTCGCTCGAAGCCCCCCGCTGGCAGGCACCAGCGATGTGAAGCCCCCCTGAGCCTCCGCGTCCCAGTAGTAGTTCGCCGAATCGTTCGACGTGTTCGCGCTTGCGGCCGCCAGCGGGACGGCCACGGCAGCGGCGATCACGGGGACCGACCATGCGGCTCCGACGACGACCGTTCGGCGTGAGACGCCATGATTGTCCTGAGTCATTTCTCCACTCCTCAGAGCGCAGAAAAGCTATCCCCCAGCAGACCATCCCCTGGTGCGTCCCCACGCCCAACACCAGAATATCAGCGGCGCTCGCGCCCTCCGGGCGGCCATCCCCGATCCGTCGGCGTCCTCCGAAGCGCCGAGATGGCGGCGAGAGCCGCGGCCGCGCACATCACGATGACGGCCGCCACGAACCATCCCCAGCTCGCGCCCACGAACACGAGGCCGAGCATCCATCCGAACAGGCTGGATCCGGCGTAGTAGGCGAAGTAGTACAGGGACGACGCCTGGGCCCTGCTGCGGGGGGTGGCCGCAACCGGTGTCCACCCCGAGGCGATGGCATGGGCTCCGAAGAAGCCGCCCGTGAAGAGCACGAGCCCCAACGACACCAACACCGCGACCTGCGCCAGCAGCAGCACGGCCCCCACAGCCATGACGCCGATCGAGGCGAGCAGCACGGGGAAGCGTCCGATCCGCGAAGCGAGCACGCCGGCCCACGGCGAGGACACCGTGCCCGCGAGGTAGGCGAGGAAGAGCATCGTCACCAGCCACGCCGGCAGGTCGAACGGCTCTGCCGCGAGGTGGAAGCCGAGGTAGTTGTAGACCGCGACGAACGCTCCCATCAACAGGAACCCCTGCGCGTACAGCGCCCACTGGCGCGGTGAGCGCAACGGACCACGGAGCTTCTCGAGGATGCCCGGGCCCCGGTCCGTACGCAGTCGTCCGGGGACGAATCCTCGGGCGCGGGGAGTGAGCCAGAGGAAGAGCACCGCGGCCACCGCGCACATCACGGCGACGGCCAGGACCCCGGCCCGCCATCCGGCCACTTCGCCGACGATCCCCGCGCCGATCCGGCCGAGCAATCCACCCACTGTGGTGCCCGCGATGTAGCTGCCGGCCGCCGCAGCAGCGTAGCCCGCCTCGACCTCCTCGCTGAGATATGCGAGAGCCACTGCGGGGACCGCCCCCAACGCCACTCCCTCCACGAACCGCAGGGCGAGCACAGCGAAGATCTCGTTGCTCAGCGGCGCCGAGAGACCGACGACGGTGGCCGTGAGCACACCTGTGGCCATCGCCGGTACGCGACCGATACGGTCCGCCACCATCGACCACGGGACCACGGCCAGCGCCAGGCCGAGGGTGGCAGCCGACACGCTGAGGGCCGCCGTCGCCGGGCTGACCGAGAGGTCGGATGAGATCTGCGGCAGCACGCCCTGCGCGGAATAGAGTTGCGCGAAGGTCGCGATGCCCGCGAAGAACAGGCCGACGATGAGACGCCGATACTCACGTGAACCACGCGCGTGACCGGAGAAGGTCACTGCGCGCTGATCCGCTCCCAGAGAGCGTCCGTCTGCTCACGAGTCCGCTCGAGGGTATCCGACGTGTCGATCACGACGTCGGCGATGGCGAGTCGCCGATCATCGGACACCTGGGCATCGATGCGGGCCTGCGCCGCACGTTCGTCCAAGCCTCGCAGTTCGACGAGTCGACGGCGTCGGACGGCCGACGGCGCGTGGGCGACCACGATGAGATCCCACGGATCGTCGACTCGGGCCTCGACCAGGAGAGGCACGTCGTACACGACGACGGCGTGCGGATCACCGGCGAAGGCATCGTCGAATCGACGCTGAGACTCCTCGCGCACGGCGGGATGCACGATCGCATTCAGCTGCGAGAGGAGCTCGGGCTCTGCGAAGACCCGCGAACCGAGGGCGGCGCGATCGAGCGCACCGTCCTCGCCGATGACCTCGGTGCCGAAGGTCTCCGCGATGCGATCGAGCACCGCCGAGCCCGGAGCCTGCACGTCGCGCACGATCTGATCGGCGTCGACGACGATCGCGCCGTGCTCCGCCAGACGCCGGGCGATGGTCGACTTCCCGGAGGCGATACCGCCGGTGAGCGCGATGAGAGGCATGACGCCAGTCTAGGGTTCGCCCGATTGCGGTTCAGCGTGCGAGCAGCTGCCGCCGTGAGCTGATCACGCCCGTGTCGAAACCGGCGAGGTGGAGCCCGCCGTGGAAGCGTGCGTGCTCGATCTTGATGCACCGATCCATCACGACAGACAATCCTGCCGACTCCGCGATCGCTGCCGCGTCCTCGTTCCAGGAACCCAGTTGCAACCAGAGCGTCCGCGCGCCGATGTCGATCGCCTCCTGCGCGACGCCGGGGAGGTCATCGTGCCGGCGGAACACATCGACGATGTCGGGGACGACGGGCAGATCGCTCAGCGATGCGTAGACGGGCTGCCCGAGGATCTCCTTCTCGCGCGGGTTGACGAGATACACGTCGTACGCCGTGCTGGAGAGCAGATACGTCGCCACGAAGAAGGAGGCGCGCGCAGGGTTGTTCGATGCTCCGACGATCGCGATCGACGTCGCGCGCCGGAGCAGCGAGAAGCGCTCCTGCTGATTCGGTCCTCGCCAGCCCCGCTCCGGATGTGCGGCTGCGGTGCCGGGGAGTGCGCAGGAAACGGCCTCCGTCGTCGACGGCAAGCTGCACGCCTCGCCGCCGGTGGTTTCCGTCGCGGTCATCGGTTCGCTCCCGTCGCGGTCGTGAGTGCCTGGTCGAGGTCCCAGATGATGTCTTCGGGGTCTTCCAGGCCCACGGAGATGCGGATCAGGTCGGGGCGCACACCGGCGGCGACGAGCTGCTCCTCGGTGAGCTGGCGGTGCGTGGTCGACGCGGGATGGATGACCAGCGTGCGGGCGTCACCGATGTTCGCAAGATGAGAGGCGAGCTGCAGGTTCTCGATCACGCTCTCCCCCGCGCTCCGGCCGTCGTCCGCTGCGACGCCGAACGCGAAGACGGAACCCGGTCCGAGAGGCAGGTACTTCGCCGCACGCTCGTGGTGCGGGTGTCCCTCGAGTCCTGCCCAGGTGACGTACGCGACCCGGGGATCGGTGGCGAGCCAGTTCGCGACGACCCGTGCGTTCGCGAGGTGCGCATCGATCCGCTGCGGCAGCGTCTCAATACCCTGCAGCAGATTGAACGCCGCCTGCGGGCTGAGCGCCGGGCCGATGTCGCGGAGCTGTTCGGAGCGGAGCTTGGTGAGGAAGCCGTACTCGCCGAAGTTGTCCCACCACTTGATGCCGCCGTACGACTCGACAGGCTCGGTCATCTGCGGGAACTTGCCGTTTCCCCAGTCGAACGTGCCCTTCTCGATGACGACACCGCCGAGAGTCGTACCGTGACCGCCGAGGAACTTCGTCACGGAGTGGATCACGATGTCTGCGCCGTGTTCCAGCGGGCGTGCGAGGTACGGCGTGGCGAGCGTCGCATCCACGACGAGCGGCACCCCCGCCTCGTGCGCGACGGCGGCGAGCCCCTCGATATCGGCGATCTCGCCCGACGGATTGCCGATCATCTCGACGTAGACGACCTTGGTCTCCGGACGGATCGCCGCGGCGAAGTCAGCGGGGTCGGTCGAGGCGACGAACGTGGTCTCGACGCCGAACCGCCGCAGGGTCACGTCCAGTTGCGTCACCGTCCCGCCGTAGAGCTGGGCTGCAGCGACGACATGGTCACCGGCACCGACGAGCGCAGCGAAGGTGATGAACTCCGCGCTCATCCCCGACGCGGTCGCCACCGCTCCGATGCCGCCTTCGAGCGAGGCCAGACGCTCCTCGAGTGCCGCGACGGTCGGGTTGCCGATGCGGGAGTAGATATTGCCGTACTTCTGCAAGGCGAAGAGATTGCCCGCATCTGCGGCGTCATCGAAGACGAAGGACGTCGTCTGATAGATCGGCACCGCCCTCGCGCCGGTCGACGCGTCGGGGGTGCCCCCGGCATGCAGGGCTCGGGTGCGGAATCCGAAACGGTGTTCTTCCGTCATGCTGTCCTCAGTTCGGCGTCGGTGAGCGCGTCGGCGATGTCGTCGACGGCCCAAGGGTTCTGCAGCGAAGTGGTGTCGCCGAGCGGAAGCGGCTCGCGCCCCGCGCGGCGGTCCTGCTCGGCCTCCCACAACTGTGCCAGGAGTCGGCGCATGATCTTGCCCGAACGCGTCTTCGGCAGATCGGGGACGACGACGATGTGCTTCGGCTTGGCGACGGGGCCGATCGCCTGAGCGACCTGGGTGCGCAGATCGGACGGGGTCACGTCTGCACGCCCGGACGGGGTCACGAAGACCGCCACGGCCTGCCCCGTGACCGGGTCGGAGACTCCGGCAGCCCCGGCCTCTCCGACCGTGTCGTGAGCGACGAGCGCCGATTCGATCTCGATCGTGGAGAGTCGATGACCGGAGACGTTCACGACGTCATCGAGACGACCGAGGATCCAGATGTACCCGTCGGCGTCCCGCGTCGCGCCGTCACCGGCGACGTAGAAACCGCCGAACTCGCCGAGTCCGGCGAACGTGGACCAGTACGCGTCCCGATAGCGCTGCGGATCTCCCCACACGGTGCGGGCCATCCCCGGCCAGGGACGTCGGACGACGAGTGTCCCTGAGCGGCCGGGCGGCACCTCGCGTCCGTCCGCATCGACCACCGCGACATCGATCCCCGGAAGCGGCACCGACGCCGACCCCGGTTTGAGGCTCGTGATCCCCGGGAGCGGGGCGATCATCGCGGCACCGGTCTCGGACTGCCACCACGTGTCGATCACCGGCAGTTCGTCGCGACCGAAGTTGCGACGGAACCAGACCCACGCTTCGGGGTTGATCGCCTCGCCGACCGTGCCGAGGAGCCGAAGGGTCGACAGGTCGTGACCGGCGGGAAGCTCGGCACCGAACCACGTCATGAAAGTGCGGATCAGCGTTGGCGCCGTGTAGTAGACGGTCACCCCGTAGCGCTCGATGATCTCGAGGTGGCGTTCGCGATGCGGGGTGTCCGGCGTCCCCTCGTAGATGACCTGTGTGATTCCGTTGGAGAGCGGGCCGTAGATCTCGTAGGTGTGCGCGGTGACCCATGCGAGGTCGGCGGTGCACCAGTGCACGTCATCGGGTTTGGCATCGAAGTGCGCCCAATGCGCCCAACTCGCCTGGGCGAGGTATCCGCCGGAGGTGTGCACGAGCCCCTTGGGCTTTCCGGTGGTGCCGGAGGTGTAGATGATGAAGAGCGGATGCTCGGCGTCGAACGAGTCCGCCTCATGCACCGGGGAGGCCGAGTCGACGACGTCGTGCCACCACACGTCACGACCGGAGGTCCACGGCACGTCCTGGCCCGTGCGGCGGAGCACGAGAACGTGCTCGAGCTCGGGCAGACCGGCGACGGCGACATCGGCCGTGGACTTGACCTCCGTGGCGACGCCGCGTCGGTACTGACCGTCGCTCGTGACGAGGAGCTTCGCCCCGGTGTCCGAGAGCCGGAACCGCACCGCCTCTGCGGAGAACCCGCCGAAGACGAGAGAGTGCACGGCACCCACCCGCGCGCACGCGAGCGTGATGACGATCGTCTCCACGAGCACGGGGAGGTAGATCACCACGCGGTCACCCGGTCGGATGCCGAGTGCGACCAAGGCGTTTGCCGCGCGGGCGACACGCTCCTGCAGCTCGGCGTAGGTGACGGCGCGGCGATCACCGGGTTCGCCTTCGAAGTGCAGCGCGACCTTATCGCCCCGTCCGGCGTCGACATGCCGATCGACACAGTTGACGGCGACGTTGAGACGCCCGCCGACGAACCAGCGCGCGGCAGGGACGGCGTCCCCGACCGGCGGATCCCACTCGTGCGCCGTCTCCCACGGGACAGACCACTCGAGCCGACGCGCTGCCTCTTCCCAGAACGCGATCGGGTCCGCCGTGCCCCGTGCATATGCTTCCTCGGTGACGTTCGCGTCGCCGAACCCGGAAGCCGCCGCGTACACCCGCGACTCCTGCAGCCGTGCCTCGGTCACGCTCACACCCATCGGCGGAGCAGGTACTTCTCCAGCAGCGCGAGGATGCCGCTGGTCAGCGTTCCGAGCAGTGCGAGCAGCACGATGGAGAGGAGGATGCGGTCGATGCGCCCCGTGCTCTGCGAGTCGGTCAGCAAGAAGCCGAGGCCCATGGATGAGGCGATCAGCTCCGCAGCGACGAGGAACAGCCACGCCTGCGCGAGGGCGAGACGAAGGCCCGACACGACCGAGGGGACGACGGCGGGAAGCTGCACCGTGCGGAACAGAGACCATCCGCGCAGGCTGAACGAGCGTCCGGCTTCGACCAGGTGCGGGTCGACGTGCCGGAGAGCCGAGGCCACCGTCGTGTAGACCGGGAAGAACGCGCCGATCGCGATCAGTGTGACTTTCGACTCCTCGCCGATCTGCATCCACAGGATGAGAAGCGGCACCCAGGCGAGCGACGGCACCGCCCGGGCCGCAGCGAGTGTCGGGCTGAGGAGCACATCGCCCCAGCGGGACAGCCCCACGATGCCCGCCGCGGCGAGCCCGATCACCGATCCGATCGCGAACCCGAGGAGGACGCGCTGCACCGAGATCGCGATATGCGTCCAGAGCTGCCCGCTCTCGGCCAGCTCGACGCCCGCCTGATAGACCGAGGCGGGCGTCGGCAGCCGATAGGACTCGACGAGACCGGACGTCGTCGCGAGTTGCCACACGAGGAGGATGACCGCCGGCAGCAGAAGCCCGCCGAGTACCCGCACCGCGGGACGATCCCAGCTGCGGCGACTCGCGCTTTCCGAGCTCGCGAGCTTCCCCGTGGCGAAGTCGAGGGCGTCCTGCGAGTCCGCAGGGACGATCAGCCGATCCGGAATCGTCACTCGCCGCCGACCGCCTTCTTCGCGAACGTGTCGTTCACGATCGATGCCAGCGCCTTGTCGACGGACTCCTTGCCACCCTGGACGTCGCCGGATTCGACGAGCACGGGAGCGATCTTCTCGAGCACCGCGATCTGGTCGTCGCCCGGGATCCCGCTGACGTCGAGGTTCGAACGCTCCTGGATCACCGTCGTCGCGACCTCGGAATCGATACCGGCGACCTCGGCGAGCAGCGCCGCGGTCTCCTCGGGGTGCTCGAGCGCCCACTCGCGCGCCTTCTCGTAGGCGTCCACGACGGCCTGCGCGAGGTCGGGGTGGTTGGTGAGGAAGTCCTCGGTGGCGTTGAGGAAGCCGTAGGTGTTGAAGTCCACGTTCCGGTAGATCAACTTGTCCCCCGACTCGACCTCTGCCGCGGCCATGATCGGGTCGAGTCCGGCCCATGCGTCCACCGAGCCGCCGTCGAGCGCGGCCCTGCCGTCGGCGTGCTGGAGGTTCTGCACTTCGACGTCGGAGAGAGACAGCCCGCCCTCTTCGAGCGCCTGCAGCAGGAAGAAGTACGGGTCCGTGCCCTTCGTGGCCGCGATCGAGGCGCCCTTGAGGTCTTCGATCGAAGTGATGTCGCTGTCCGGGCCGACGACGATGGCCGACCATTCCGGCTGCGAGTAGATGTCGATGACCTGGATCGGAGAACCGTTGGCACGCGCGAGCAACGCAGCCGATCCGGCTGTCGAGCCGACATCCACCGACCCCGAGCGAAGCAACTCGTTGGCCTTGTTCGAGCCGGCCGACTGCACCCACTCGACGTCGACGTCGTCCCCGAGGATGTCTTCGAGAAGACCCTGGTCGCGGACGACGAGGCTGAGCGGGTTGTATGTCGCGAAGTCGACGGACAGCGTGTCGGACGACCACTCCGTGGACCTCGAGGTGCTCCCGGTGTCGGATGCGGTGGCGTTCTCGCCGGCGACGCAGCCGGTCGCGACGAGCATCATCGTCCCGGCGACCGCGATCGCAGGGATGATTCGGCGGGTGGTGATGCTCATCTGGACTCCTCGGTGATGCGGTGGTGGGTGTCGACGCCGAGGCCTTCGAGAAGCTCGGCGCGCAGGTCGGCGAGTCCGCGATCGGCGCGGTCGCGAGGACGGATGCCCGGCACGAGGATCGTGCGCGAGATGGACGGCTCGTCGACGTCTGCACCGTTCAGCGTTCGCAGCAACAGCACTCGGTCGGCGAGATAGAGGGCCTCTTCGACGTCGTGCGTGACGAGGAGGACGGTGGTGGGCTCGGCCGCATGGATCTTGAGGAGCAGATCGTGCATGCGCAGGCGCGTCAGAGCGTCGAGCGCGCCGAAGGGCTCGTCGAGCAGCAGCACACCAGGGTTCCGGGCGAGAGCGCGGGCGAGCGAGGCACGCTGGGACATTCCGCCGGAGACTTCGCGCGGACGCTGATCGGCGGCCTGTTCGAGGCCCACCAGGTGCAGCAGCTCCCGCACGCGCTCGCGTCCGGCACGACGGGCCGTTCCCCGGGGCAGGCCGAGTTCGACGTTCTGGGCGATCGTGCGCCACGGCAGCAACCGGGGCTCCTGGAAGGCGATGGCGGTGCGCTCGTCGACATCGGTGACGCCGACGGCATCGAGGCGGATGTTGCCACGGGTCGGGGTGTCGAGCCCGCCGACGAGGCGCAGGAGCGTCGACTTGCCGCAGCCGGACGGACCGACCACCGCGAGGATCTCGCCGGCGCTGATGTCGAGGTCGATCCCCCGGAGCACGTCGCGTCGCCCGTGCGACAGCGGGAAGGAGCGCTCAACACCGTCGAGCCGCACGCTCTGCGCCGTCCCGGCCGCAGTCGATGCGTCGGCGAGGCGCGGCGAGGGCAACAGCGTGGTCATACCCTCATGCTGGCCGACGGGCTCCGATGTTACGAATGGGGCCGTAATGTTCCGTCACGCAAGACGTGGAGGGAACAGCGGGTACGCGAAACGGGCCGCCGCACCCGCCCGAAGGCGAGGCGACGACCCGTTTCAGAGACGTGCTTAAGCGTTGCCGCCCGAGAGCTTCTCGCGCAGAGCTGCGAGAGCCTCGTCGTCCGCCAGGGTGCCGGCGCCGGCAACTTCGGTGGCGAAGGCCTGGCCACCGAAGTCTTCTCCGGCTGCGGCCTCGGCCTCGGCCGCCTTGACGACCTGAGCCTTGTGCGCTTCCCAACGAGCCTGGGCTGCAGCGTACTCCTGCTCCCATGCCTCGCGCTGGGCGTCGAAGCCTTCCTTCCACGCACCGGTCTCGGCGTCGAAGCCCTCCGGGTACTTGTACTCGCCGTTCTCGTCGTACTCGGCGAGCATGCCGTACAGAGCCGGGTCGAACTCGGTGCCGTTGGGGTCGACCGACTCGTTGGCCTGCTTCAGCGACAGCGAGATGCGACGACGCTCGAGGTCGATGTCGATGACCTTGACGAAGACCTCTTCGCCGACGGAGACGACCTGCTCAGCCAGCTCGACGTGCTTGCTGGAGAGCTCGGAGATGTGGACGAGGCCCTCGATGCCGTCTGCGACGCGAACGAACGCACCGAACGGAACGAGCTTCGTGACCTTACCCGGCGTGACCTGACCGATCGCGTGGGTGCGGGCGAAGACCTGCCACGGGTCCTCCTGCGTCGCCTTCAGCGACAGGGAGACGCGCTCGCGGTCGAGGTCGACCTCGAGGATCTCGACGGTGACCTCCTGGCCGACCTCGACGACCTCGGAGGCGTGCTCGATGTGCTTCCAGGACAGCTCGGAGACGTGCACGAGGCCGTCCACGCCACCCAGGTCGACGAACGCACCGAAGTTGACGATCGACGAGACGACACCCTTGCGGACCTGACCCTTGTGCAGGTTGTTCAGGAACGTGGTACGCGACTCCGACTGCGTCTGCTCGAGCAGCGCGCGGCGGCTCAGGACGACGTTGTTGCGGTTCTTGTCGAGCTCGAGGATCTTCGCCTCGATCTCCTGGCCGAGGTACGGCGTGAGGTCGCGGACGCGACGCAGCTCGATGAGCGAAGCCGGGAGGAAGCCACGGAGGCCGATGTCGACGATGAGTCCACCCTTGACGACCTCGATGACCGTACCGGTGACGACGCCGTCGTTCTCCTTGATCTTCTCGACGTCTCCCCATGCACGCTCGTACTGAGCACGCTTCTTGGAGAGGATCAGACGGCCTTCCTTGTCCTCCTTCTGGAGGACGAGTGCCTCGACCAGATCGCCGACGGCGACGACCTCGTTGGGGTCGACGTCGTGCTTGATCGAGAGCTCACGCGAGGGGATGACACCCTCGGTCTTGTAGCCGACATCGAGGAGGACCTCATCGCGGTCGATCTTGACGATCGTGCCTTCGATGATGTCGCCGTCGTTGAAGAACTTCAGGGTCTTCTCGACCGCGGCCAGGAAGTCCTCAGCAGATCCGATGTCGTTGATGGCGACCTGCTTGGTGGCCGGGGCGGTCGTTGCGGTAGTCATGTAGTGGGTTGTCCTTGTTGAATGGAGACTCGGGCTGAGAGTCAAAGACCGCGCACGGCCGACAGCATGCTTCTCAGCAGTTGGATTTTGGTTTTCTCGTCACGAGGGCATGCGCATGCACGCCACGAGTGACGGTTAAGGCTATCAGAAGTTCGCGCACCGCAGGAGTCGGATCCGAACACCCTCCCTGTGGATAACTCGAACCGGCCGAGGCCCATTCCTCCTACGGTGGCGGGGTGACACCGGCTACTCCCCTGACCCCCGCCCTTCCGACGCGACTCGCGATCCTCGCGGCCGCCGTCGCGCTGCTCGCGGGGTGCGCCCCCGACCCCGTGCCGACCCCGACCCCGACCCCGACCGCCGCCTTCGCTTCCGAAGAAGAAGCGTTCGCCGCCGCCGAGGCCACCTACCGCGCGTACAACGACGCGTTGAATCAGGTCGACTTCGCGAAACCTAAGACTTTCGAGCCGGTGTACTCGTTACTCTCGGAGACCGCCGCGGACTCCACCAGGAAGGCGTTCAGCGAGTTTCATGCCGAGGGCATTCGGACGGCCGGTGCTACGCACTACGACTCGTTCATCGGCGTCTCGGCAGATCCGCGCAACGGAGTCATCAATGCGGACGTTTGCACTGACGTAAGCGATGTCGAAGTCACCAACGCTTCAGGCACATCGATAGTGTCGGTAGATCGCCCGCCCCGTCAGTCCATAAGCGTGCGCTTCGTTGCGGGCCCGGGTGGCGACAGCCTGACGATTTCCGAACTGGAATCCTCCGAGGGTGACCGATGCGTACGTTGATCCTCGTGATCGCCTTGTGGATCCCAACTGCGGCGATCTCACTCCCCGCAGCCAGTTCATGCAACGCTGCCGTCTCAATGGTTTCAGGCTGCGCTCAGAACGACGGGAGCCAGTTGACGATCTCAGCCACCGAGACGGAGAAGTCTCCGGATGGCGCTTCCCCCGGTTCACCAGACACCCCTGACGCACCGCCGCCGTGTGTTCCCGATCCAGTCCGGACCACGAGTTGTGGGATCTCGGCGGAGCGCGTGACGAACGACGACGGCGCGCCGCTCACGATCACCGATGTCGCGCAGTTCGCGCCCGCACCCGTGACGACAGTGGGCGAGCCCGGCAACGTGGGCGTCGCAGGGCTGCCGATGAACTTCGTGGCTTCGGCATCGGTGCAGACTCGCAGCGGCACTCTCCTGGGCCGGCCGGTCAGCGTGCGGTTCTCCCCCGCTCGTTTCGTCTTCTCCTATGGGGATGGGAGCACGGCGACCTCAGCAGGCAGCGGCCAGACGTGGACCGCACTCGGGCAGGCGCCGTTCACCCCGACGCCGACGAGCCATACCTATCGCACACGCGGAACCTTCCTCACCCACGTCAGGGCGTACTACACGGCAGAGGTCGACATCGGTGGAGGCTGGTTCCCGGTGGCCGGCGAACTCGCCATCGAGGGTTCCGCGCAGCGGATCCGTATCTACGAGGCCGACACCGCTCTCGTCGCTCGCACCTGTGCCGAGCACCCCCGCGCCACGGGGTGTTGAGCGCCAGGACAGTCCGCTCTCCGCACCCTGCGTCGGACCGCCGTGCCAGACTGTCGTTCGTGACCGATCGACTGATGCTGCTCGACACCGCCAGCCTCTATTTCCGTGCGTTCTATGGCGTCCCCGACAAGGTGACAGCACCCGACGGTTCCCCGATCAATGCCGCTCGCGGTCTCCTCGACATCATCGCCAAGCTCGTCACCCTCTACGAGCCCACACACGTGATCGCCTGCTGGGACGACGACTGGCGACCGCAGTGGCGCGTCGACCTCATCCCCACCTACAAGACCCACCGCGTCGTGGAGGTGGTCGCCAGCGGCCCCGATGTCGAAGAGGTCCCCGACTCCCTCGAAGCGCAGATCCCCCTCATCCGCGAGACTCTGGCGGCCATCGGCATTCCCATCATCGGCGTCGCCGAGCACGAGGCCGACGATGTGATCGGCACGCTCGCCACGACGGCCACGATGCCCGTCGACATCGTCACCGGCGACCGTGACCTGTTCCAGCTGGTGGACGATGCACGTGACGTCCGCGTCATCTACACCGCCCGCGGAATGAGCAACCTCGAGGTCGTGACCGACGCCACCGTCGTCGCGAAGTACGGGGTGCTCCCCTCCCAGTACGCCGACTTCGCGACCATGCGCGGCGATGCTTCGGACGGCCTGCCCGGCGTCGCCGGCGTGGGTGAGAAGACCGCGGCCACCCTGCTGCAGACGCACGCAGACCTGGAGGGCATCCGTGCCGCGGCGAAAGCGGGCGAAGGGATGAGCGCCGGAGTACGGGCGAAGCTGCTCGCCGCGTCCGACTATCTCGACGTCGCCCCGACGGTGGTCGCGGTCGCGACGTCGCTGCCGATCACGGTCCCCGACGTCCCCCTGCGCGTGCTCGACCCCGCGGAGGCGGATGCCGCAACGGCTCTCGCCGAGAGATGGAACCTCGGCGGCTCGATGACGCGTGCCCTCACTGCCGTGTCGAACGCCGCCCTCGCCGCAGACTGACGGCCGGGGTCCGACGGCGAATCACTCCGCCCAGGCGCGCAGCCGCTCGAGACCCCAGGTCGTGACGATGCGCGATAACGGGACGCCGGCGCGCTCTGCACGTTCTGCTCCGTGGTCGAGCAGCGAGAGCTGGCCGGGCGCGTGCGCATCCGAATCGATCGAGAACAGGCATCCCTCAGCGAGAGCGATCGCGATCAGATCGTCCGGCGGATCCTGCCGCTCCGGTCGCGAGTTGATCTCGACCGCCACGCCGTTCTCCGCGCAGGCTGCGAAAACGGCCTGGGCATCGAACGTCGACGGAGGGCGCGTTCCTCGGTCGCCCTGCACGAGGCGTCCGGTGCAGTGCCCGAGCACGTTGACCCGAGGGTGCGCGACCGCGGCGATCATGCGTGCGGTCATCGCCCGCGCATCCATGCGCAGTTTGGAATGAACCGACGCCACGACGATGTCCAGCTCGGCGAGCAGACCGTCCTCCTGATCGAGGCCCCCGTCTTCCAGGATGTCGACCTCGATGCCCGCGAGCAGGGTGAAGCCGTCACCGGATTCCGCGCGGACGAGCGGCATCTGCTCCCGAAGGCGCTCGGCCGACAGCCCGCGAGCGACCCGGAGGCGCGGCGAATGATCGGTGATCGCCTGGTACTTATGTCCGAGCGCCCTGGCAGCGGCAGCCATCACCGAGATCGGTGTGGTCCCGTCCGACCAGTCCGTGTGCGCATGCAGGTCGCCGCGGAGCTTCCCCCGGAGCTCCGACATACGCTCGGGCTCGACATCACCGCGCAACTCGACGAGGTAGTCGGGGACCTGCCCGGCCTGCGCCTGGCGAATCACCGCGAAGGTGGACTCGCCGATACCTTTGGCTGTACGCAGCCGCGTGGGATCCCGCTGAACGTCGTCGGGAAGATCCCGCAGGGTCGCAGCTGCCTGGCGGAAGGCCTTCGCGCGATACCGCGACGCACGCTCACGCTCCAGCAGGGAGGCGATCTCGAGCAGCGCGTCGACGGGATCCACGGTCACTCCTTCGGTGACGAGAGTTCGCGACTCACACCGATCCACTGGTCGAGCTTCGCGAGTGCGCGCCCGTCGTCGATCGCTGCCGAAGCCTTCTCATAGCCCTCACGCAGGCGCTCCAGAATCGGACGCTGCACCTGACCCGCGTCCTGAGACAGCTCGAAGGCCACGATGCCGGCAGCGGCGTTCAGGAGCACGATGTCACGGACTGCGCCGGAATCCCCTGCCAGAGTGCGTCGGAGCACCTCCGCGTTGTGCTGGGGCGACCCGCCGATCAGGTCGGCGAGATCGGCGATCGGGATTCCGAGATCGCGCGGGTCGAGGTCATGCTCGTGGATGTCTCCGCGCGTGACCTCCCAGATCCGGCTGTGCCCGGTCGTGGTGAGCTCGTCGAGGCCGTCGTCCCCACGGAAGACGAGCGCCGTGGCGCCGCGGGTCCGGAACACCCCGGTGATGAGTGGCACGCGCTCCATCTGCGCGACCCCCACGGCATTGGCTTCGGCACGCGCGGGGTTGCACAGCGGGCCGAGCATGTTGAAGACGGTGGGGACCCCCAGCTCGGCGCGCACGGCACCCGCGTGCTTGAAACCGGGGTGGAAGGCGCCCGCCCACGCGAACGTGATGCCGGTGCGGTCGAGGATGGTCGCCACGGCCGCCGGATCGAGGGAGAGCTCGAGTCCCAGCGCCCCGAGGACGTCGGACGAACCCGAGGCCGAGCTCGCGGCGCGATTCCCGTGTTTGACCACCGGAACACCGGTCGCGCCGATGACGATCGCCGCCGTGGTCGACACGTTCACCGTGCCGACGCGGTCGCCGCCCGTTCCCACGATGTCGAGCACATCCGGCGACACCGGCAGGGGAACGGCCGCCTCGAGGATCGCATCACGGAAGCCGACGATCTCATCGATCGTCTCGCCCTTCGCCCGCAATGCGATGAGGAAGCCTGCGAGCTGGGCTTCGCTGACGTCGCCCTGCATGATCTGACGCATGGCCCAAGTGGACTCCCAGACGCTGAGATCGCGACGCTCCAGCAGAGAAGTGAGCACGTCGGACCAGGTCAGCGAATCAGCCATGTGTGCGATCCTATCGGCGCGGAGAAAACATGCAGATCCTTCGCATCGGAGCTCCGATCCGCGGCCGACCGCTGTTTCCCGCGGATTCACCAGGTATTCGCAGGGTTTTCTTAGGGTCCCCTAAGTCGCAGACGGGTGAATCGAAGGCCGCTGGTGCAAGAATCACGCCCGAGATCGGCCATAATGGAGGGGTGACGACCTCAGCGACGTATGCCCCGGCGGCGAGAACGATTAAGCGGCCCAACCCGGTAGCTGTCGGCACCATTGTGTGGCTCGGCAGTGAGGTGATGTTCTTCGCGGGACTCTTCGCGATCTACTTCACCCTCCGCAGCACCTCACCGGAGCTGTGGGCTGACCGGACCGAGCTGCTGAACGTCCCGTTCGCCGCAGTGAACACTGCGATCCTGGTCCTGTCCTCGTTCACGTGCCAGATGGGCGTGTTCGCGGCAGAAGACCTGCAGCCCTACAAGATCGGCAAGGGACAGAAGAACGGCGCCGGCCGCCGTCGTCTGTTCGGCTGGGGAATGGTCGAGTGGTTCTTCCTCACCTTCGCCCTCGGCGCGATCTTCGTGTCCGGCCAGGTCTGGGAGTACGCACAGCTCGTCGCTGAAGGCATGCCGATCGGCGCCGACTCCTACGCCTCGGCGTTCTACCTGACGACCGGCTTCCACGCCCTGCACGTCACCGGCGGGCTCGTCGCGTTCCTGCTCGTCATCGGCCGCGCCTACGCCGTCAAGAACTTCCGGCACAAGGAGGCGACCTCCTCGATCGTGGTGTCCTACTACTGGCACTTCGTCGACGTCGTCTGGATCGTGCTGTTCCTCGTTATCTACTTCCTGAAATAAGAGCGGAGCTGATCCCCGAGATGGCACGAGAGAAGAAGCGCCGTTCCAGCGGTCGTCGCAGCCCTTTGGCGGCGGCCGCGCTCATCGGAGCAGGCCTCATGATCACCGGCGCGGTCTATGCCGGTGCAACCGCCGCATTCGCGGCGTCCGACACGCAGGCTGCGACGACCCAGCTGACCGTCGAAGACGGCGAGAAGCTGTTCACGGCGAACTGCGCCACCTGCCACGGTCTCGACCTGCAGGGAACCGCCAACGGCCCCAGCCTCTACGGCGTGGGCGAGCTGGCGACCGAGTTCCAGCTGTCGACCGGTCGCATGCCTCTGCAGATGCAGGGACCGCAGGCGCCGCAGAAGGAGCCGCAGTTCACCGAAGAGCAGATCCTCGCGATCTCCTCGTTCGTGCAGTCCACGGCCCCCGGCCCGACCTTCCCGGACGAGCGCATCCTCGACGGGGAAGGCGACGTCTCGCACGGAGCAGAACTGTTCCGCGTGAACTGCGCCATGTGCCACAACGTGGCCGCAGCCGGTGGTGCACTCACCGAGGGCAAGTACGCCCCCGCCCTGACCGAGACCAGTGCCCTGCACATCTATGCGGCCATGGTCACCGGCCCGCAGAACATGCCGGTCTTCGGTGACATGAACCTGTCCGACGAGGACAAGCGCGACATCATCTCGGCTCTGCTCTTCCAGCAGCAGTCCGTGCAGGTCGGCGGCTTCTCGCTCGGCTCCCTCGGGCCGGTCTCCGAGGGACTGTTCGTGTGGATCTTCGGTATCGGCGCGCTCGTCGCCGCCACCGTGTGGATCACGGCGAAGTCCAACTGACGCTTATTCATCGAAGAGGAACGTACGAGGAGCACCATGGCACACGACGACGACTCGCAGGCTCTTGACAGGGCCTACCAGCCCTCTCCGGGGCTGGGTGTCGCAGTCAGCGATCCCGTGCAGAACCCCGGGCTTCCGCCGCATCGCGAGCGGATGACCGATAAGGACCCGCGCGCTGAGAAGGCCGCTGTCCGCACTGTCTACACGCTGTTCTACCTCTCGCTCGCGGGAAGCATCTGGGCGGTTGCCGCTTACATGCTGTTCCCGATCGAGAGCGGCGCGCTCATCGACATCCGGCAGAACAACCTCTTCATCGGTCTCGGGATCGCTCTCGCGCTCCTGGCCCTCGGAATCGGTGCGATCCACTGGTCCAAGGCGCTCATGTCCGACAAGGAGTTCATCGAGCACCGTCATCCCACGCGCGGCAAGGACTCGACGCGCGAAGCTGCGATCAAGGCCTTCTCCGACGCGAACGAGGAATCGGGCTTCGGGCGCCGCTCCATGATCCGCAACTCGATGTTCGCTGCGATCGTCGCCTCGATCATCCCCGGAGTCGCACTGTTCCGTGGCCTCGCACCGCACTCCACGCCTGACGACCCCATCGCCGGTGACCCGGTCGCACTCCTCAAGCACACGATGTGGGAAGAGGGCAGCCGCCTCGTCCGCGACCCCGACGGCACCCCGATCCGCGCTGCGGACGTGACCCTCGGATCCGCGTTCCACGTGATCCCCGAAGAGCTCGCCACGCTCAGTCACCACGACGGCTACCTCGAGGAGAAGGCGAAGGCCATCGTGCTCATGATGCGCCTGCGTCCCGAGCAGCTGATCGAAGCTGAGGACCGCAAGGACTGGTCGTACGACGGCATCGTCGCCTACTCCAAGGTCTGCACGCACGTCGGCTGCCCCGTGGCCCTCTACGAGCAGCAGACCCATCACCTCCTGTGCCCGTGCCACCAGTCGCAGTTCGACGTCACGGACCACGCCAAGGTCATCTTCGGCCCTGCGGCACGTCCGCTGCCGCAGCTGCCCATCACCGTCGATGACGAGGGCTACCTGGTCGCACGCAGCGACTTCAAGGAACCCGTCGGCCCGAGCTTCTGGGAGCGCCATTGAGCACCGCAACGCTGTCCAAAGACGACAACGACACCAAGGCGCCCCTCGGCGGTCGCTTCGTCGGTGCCGCGTCGAACTACATCGATGAGCGCACCAGCATCTCCGGTTTCGTCAAGGAACTCGGACGGAAGATCTTCCCCGACCACTGGTCGTTCATGCTCGGCGAGATCGCGCTGTGGAGCTTCGTCGTCGTGTTCCTCTCCGGAACCTTCCTGACGTTCTTCTTCGACGCGTCGATGGTCGAGACCCACTACACCGGCGCCTACGCCCCGATGCGCGGGATCGAGATGTCGGCGGCTCTCGAGTCTTCGCTGCACATCTCCTTCGATCTGCGAGGCGGCCTCCTGGTCCGTCAGATCCACCACTGGGCCGCTCTGGTGTTCATCGCCGGAATCGGCGTGCACATGCTCCGCGTGTTCTTCACCGGCGCATTCCGCAAGCCGCGCGAGCTCAACTGGGTCATCGGTTTCGTCCTGTTCATCCTCGCGATGGCAGAGGGCTTCACCGGCTACTCGCTCCCCGACGACCTGCTCTCGGGTAACGGCCTCCGCATCATCGACGGCATGATCAAGGGTCTCCCCCTGATCGGCACGTGGACCTCGTTCCTCCTGTTCGGTGGCGAGTTCCCGGGAACCGACATCGTCGGACGTCTGTACACCCTGCACATCCTGTTGCTCCCGATGCTGGTCATCGCGCTGATCGTCGTGCACCTGATGCTGATGATCGTCAACAAGCACACGCAGTTCGCGGGCCCCGGCCGCACGAACGACAACGTCGTGGGCTACCCGATGATGCCGGTGTACATGTCGAAGATGGGCGGCTACCTGTTCATCGTGTTCGGCACCATCGTGCTGATCGCGACGTTCTTCCAGATCAACCCGATCTGGAACTACGGCCCCTACGACCCCTCGCCCGTCTCCGCCGGCACTCAGCCCGACTGGTACATCGGGTTCGCCGACGGCGCGCTACGCCTGGCTCCGTCGAACTGGGACATCGTGTTCCTCAACCACACGTGGTCGTTCGGGATCATCGCCCCGGTCCTGGTGCTCGGTCTGTTCATCGTGATCGTCGCGATCTATCCCTTCCTCGAGGCGTGGGTCACCGGAGACAAGCGCGAGCACCACATCGCTCAGCGTCCCCGCAACGCGGCGACGCGTACGGCGATCGGTGCCGCCGGCGTCATCTTCTACGCGGTCCTGTGGGCAGCGGCCTCGTCCGACCTCATCGCGACGCACTTCATGCTCACGATGGAAGGCGTGATCCACACGCTGCAGGCGCTCCTGTTCCTCGGCCCGATCCTCGGATACTTCGTCACCAAGCGCATCTGCATCGCGCTGCAGAAGAAGGATCGTGAGATCGTCCTGCACGGATACGAGTCCGGACGCATCGTCCGCCTCCCCGGTGGTGAGTTCATCGAGGTGCACCAGCCCGTCGACAAGTACGACCGCTGGAAGCTCATCGACGTCGACAGCTACGAGCCCCTCGTGGTTCGCCCGAACGCCAAGGGCCGCATCCCGTGGACGGAAAACCTCCGTTCCTCGATCTCCCGCTGGTTCTTCGAGGACCGTATCGCTCCCCTCACGCAGGCCGAGGTCGAGGCAGCCGACGCCCATCAGCATCACGTCACGGCTCACAACGAAGAGACCGAGGCCGCAGAGATCCAGGGCGCCCACGAGCGCGCCGGCTTCCCTGACGCCCCGCTCACCGTCGATGAGACGCACGTCGACGAGACGCCGAACACCCCCAGCACGGTGATCGCCACCGAGCCGGTGAAGAAGCCTCGGAAGAAGAAGTCGGAGGAAGGCGAGTAGTCGTCACTCCCCCATCGAAGAAGGCCCCGCTCACACGAACGGGGCCTTCTTCGTCACCTGCCCGATGAAAGGATCGAACCATGTCATCCGTCGTCCGCCTGATCCGTGCCGACAACCTCGCGGAAACCCCCTACGCCTACGCTGCCACCGCACCGGCCGGATCCCGCCTCATCTTCCTCGCCGGCGCGTGCCCGCTCAACGATGACGGCTCGACCGCTGCGCCCGGAGACTACGCGGCCCAGGCGGCACGCTGCGTCGAGACGCTCAAGGGCGCACTGCTCGTGGCGGGAGCCGACCTGACCGACGTGATCAGCACGCGCGTGCTCGTGGCGTCCACGTCGCAAGCAGACCTCGTCACGGCGTGGGATGTGGTCCATGCCGCGTTCGGCGCGCACGATGTGCCCAGCACCCTGCTGGGCGTGACGGTCCTCGGCTATGACGACCAGCTCGTGGAGATCGAGGCGATCGCCGCCGTCGCCGACGAGTGATCATGGAGGTCTTGATCCGCGAGGCACGTCCCAACGACGACGCAGCCACGGAGCGCATCGAGATCGCCGCGGATACCCTGCTCGTCGAGAGGTTCGGTGCCGTCGATTGGCCGCCGCCCACGCCCCCGCACGAGCGTGCCACGGCGCCAGGGTTCGTACTCGTGGCCGAGCACGACGGCGATGAGACCTCGTCGTCGGACCTCATCGGCTTCGCGCATGTTCTGGAAATCGAGGGAGGCACCCACCTCGAGCAGCTCTCGGTGCTTCCGGAGTTCGGGCGACGCGGTATCGGACGCCGACTGCTGGCGGCTGCGATGGCGGAGGCCCGACGCCGTGGCAGCTCGAGGATGACGCTTCGCACCTATGCGGATGTCCCCTGGAATGCGCCGTTCTACGCGTCCTGCGGTTTCGCCGTGACGACGCCGGACACCCCTCTGCTGCGCAGCCTGGTCCAGGTCGAGGAGGAGCTCGGTCTCCTGCGCCACGGGCCCCGCGTGCAGATGACTGTACGCCTCTGACCGCGGCGGCGATATCGCTGACCGTTTTCGCACGCCGATCGGCAGGAACACGAAGGACCCCGGGGAGCTCGGCGAAATAGGCTGGGCACATGATCGACCGTGCCGACTACTACGCCGCCAAACTCGCTTACGAGACCGACGCCAGCGATGTCCATGCCGCCCGTCAGGCTCATACCGACATCGTCGTGATCGATGTACGGTCCGAAGAGGCATGGGCACAGGGGCGCGTGGCCGGTGCCATCCATATGCACTACAGCGAGATCGCGGCGAGAGCACCGCGTGAGATATCCCCCGACGCCGAGGTCGTGGTGTACTGCTGGAGCCCCGGCTGCAACGCCGGTGCCAAGGGCGCACTCGAGTTCTCCCGACTGGGCTACAACGTGCGTGAGATGATCGGCGGCTTCGAATACTGGGTGCGCGAAGGCTATCCGGTCGAAGACGCCGACGGGACGCACCGACGTCCGGTCGACCCACTGACCGGGATTGCACGCATCCGAACCCGCGCCTGATCGCCTCGCACTGAACATGAAGAAGCCCCCGGACGGATCCGGGGGCTTCTCACGTCAGTCGCGTCAGCGAGCGAAGTTGCCGCGGTAGTACTCGTACACCCAGCCGACGATCGCGACGACGAAGATCGCGAGGCCGATCGGGAGCAGGAAGTGCCCCACAGCCAGGCCGACGACGAAGACTCCCGCAGAAGCGGCGAGCACGATCGGCCACCAGGACCACGGGCTGAACTCGCCGAGCTCGGGGTCACCGTCGTCGATGTCCGCAGTGAGGATGTCTTCGGGGAGCTCACCGCTCTGCGCCTTGTGCGTGCGGTCCAGGTAGAACGCGATCATCGCGGCCATGAACGCCGAGAAGAACAGAGCGACCGTACCGACCCACTCGATCCGCATGGCGAAGTTGTCCGCCGGCGTGGCCAGGATGTGCCAGCCGGTGTAGATGACACCGACGAGGGCGAAGAACGCCGTCAGGATCCACCAGAGAATGACATTGTCGCGCATGACTTAGTGGGCCTCTCGCTCGCCGGGTGCCGTGGTCGCGAACTCGGCGGCCTCCGGGTGGTTCAGGTCGAACGCAGGACGCTCGCTGCGAATGCGCGGGATCGACGTGAAGTTGTGACGCGGCGGCGGGCAGGACGTCGCCCATTCGAGCGAAGCGCCGTAGCCCCACGGGTCGTTGACCGTGACCTTCGGTGCCTTGCGAGCCGTGATCCAGACGTTCAGGAAGAACGGAAGCATCGAAGCGCCGAGGATGATCGCACCGATCGTCGACACCTGGTTCTGCCAGGTCCAGCCGTCGGCGGCCGAGTAGTCCGCGTAGCGACGGACCATTCCGTCGACACCCAGCCAGTGCTGGATGAGGAACGTCATGTGGAAACCGATGAAGAGCAACCAGAAGTGCACGTAGCCGAGACGCTCGTTGAGCATGCGCCCGGTCCACTTGGGCCACCAGAAGTAGAAGCCGGCGAACATGGCGAACACGACCGTGCCGAACACCACGTAGTGGAAGTGCGCGACGACGAAGTAGGAGTCGGAGAGCGCGAAGTCCAGCGGCGGGGCTGCCAGGATCACACCGGTCAGACCACCGAAGACGAACGAGACCAGGAACCCGAGGGCGAACACCATCGGCGTCTCGAAGGTCACGGACCCTCGCCAGAGCGTTCCGATCCAGTTGAAGATCTTCACGCCGGTCGGCACCGCGATCAGCATCGTCATCAGAGCGAAGAACGGCAGCAGGACCGAGCCGGTGACGTACATGTGGTGAGCCCACACCGCCACCGAGAGCGCGGCGATCGCGATCGTGGCGTAGACGAGCGTCTTGTACCCGAAGATCGGCTTGCGGCTGAAGACCGGGAAGATCTCCGACACGATGCCGAAGAACGGCAGGGCGATGATGTAGACCTCAGGGTGTCCGAAGAACCAGAACAGGTGCTGCCAGAGCAGGACACCACCGTTGGCCGGGTCGTAGATGTGGGCGCCGAGGATACGGTCCGCGGCTGCGGCGAAGATGGCCGCAGCGAGGACCGGGAACGCCATCAGGATCAGGAGGCTCGTGATGAGCGTGTTCCACGAGAAGATCGGCATGCGCCACATCGTCATGCCGGGAGCACGCATCGTGATGATCGTGGTGATGAAGTTGACGGCACCGAGGATCGTTCCGAAACCGGAGATTCCCAGTCCCACCATCCACAGGTTCCCACCGGCACCCGGCGAGAAGGACGCGCCGGCGAGCGGCTGATAGGCGAACCATCCGAAGGAGGCCGCGCCCTGCGGCGTGAGGAAGCCCGCGACCGCGATGGTCGAGCCGAAGAGGAAGAGCCAGAAGGCGAAGGCGTTCAGACGCGGGAAGGCGACGTCGGGCGCACCGATCTGCAGCGGAAGGATCGCGTTGGCGAAACCTGCGAACAGCGGCGTCGCGAACATCAGCAGCATGATCGTGCCGTGCATCGTGAACAGCTGGTTGTACTGCTCCTTCGTCGGGATGATCTGCATTCCCGGCGCGAACAGCTCAGCACGGATGACGAGGGCCATCACACCGCCGAGGAGGAAGAACATCACCGAGGCGATCAGGTACATGTACCCGATGGTCTTGTGGTCGGTGGACGTGATCCACTTGACGACGATGTTGCCCTTCTGCTCCACGCGCGAGGAGCTCATGAGAGCGGCCTGGCGGGCGGGCAGACTGGTGGGACGAGATCTGGGAGCCTCGTCGGTACGGGGAGCTTCAGTGGTCGACATGGCTTACTCCCCTCCTTCCTCGGTGTCGGTCGTCGGGGTCGTTCCCGGGAAGTTCGAGAGACGGTCGTAGGCGTCGGTGATGTCGCCCGTGTTGCCCTTCTCTTCGAGCGTCTGGAGGTAGGCCTCGTAATCGTCCTCGGAGACGACCTTCACGTTGAAGAGCATCATCGAGTGGTATTCACCGCAGAGCTCGGCGCACTTGCCGGCGTACTCGCCCTCGCGGGTCGGGATGAAGGACCACGAGTTGTCCTTCCCGATGTACATGTCCTTCTTGTAGAGGAAGTCGATGATCCAGAAGGAGTGGATGACGTCACGCGACTGAAGGTTGATCGTGACCTTCTTGTCGACGGGCAGCACCAGCGTGGGCAGCTGCGCCTGGTCGATGTTGCCGTCCTTGTCGGGCTGAGCCTGGATGCCCATCGTCCAGACGGCGTCGGAGTTGTCCTCCTCGTCGCCGTCGTACTGGAAGTCCCACGCCCACTGCTTGGCGATCGCGGTGATCTCGACGTCGGGTTCGTCCCACTTGGCTTCGATCGCGGTCTGGTCGCGAGCCGTGAAGAAGAACATGCCCAGCACGAGGATGAGCGGCACGATCGTGTAGAAGATCTCGATCGGCATGTTGTAGCGCATCTGCACCGGCAGGCCGGTCTGGCCCTTGCGACGGCGGTACGCGATCGCAGCCCAGGCCATCAGGCCCCAGGTGATGATTCCGACGGCGAGGAGCACGATCCACGAGTTCACCCAGAGCGATGAGACGCGCTCGGTCTGATTGGTGGCTGCGGGGCCACCCTCCACGAAGCCCGGAAGAAAGCCGTTCAGCTCGGTGGGAGAGCATCCCGCCAGGGCCAAGGCTGCCGCAACTCCCACAGGGAGGGCGGCCCAACGAAGGCTGCGTTTCGAGGGCACGATGCACCTTTCAGATCGCGAACAGAGCACACCCAAGTCTAGGGCAACCTCACACCTGATTCATGCCATCCACGCAGGTTGCCGGATGCAGAACGGCCGCCGTCACCGATCGGTGACAGCGGCCGTGGTCCGCGAAGCGAGGATCAGTGGAAGCTGTCGCCGCACGCGCAGCTACCCGCTGCGTTGGGGTTGTCGATCGTGAAGCCCTGCTCGGAGATCGTGTCCTTGAAGTCGATCGCCGCACCATCGAGGTACGGGACGCTCATATTGTCGATGATCACCTCGACGCCGTCGAAGTCGACGGTCTCATCGCCTTCGAGGTAGCGCTCGTCGAAGTACAGCTGATAGATCAGGCCCGAGCAGCCACCGGGCTGCACGGCGACGCGGAGGCGCAGATCGTCGCGCCCCTCCTGTTCGAGGAGGTTCTTGACCTTCGTGGCGGCAGCGTCGGTCAGGGTGACGCCGTGTGCGCGGGTGGTCTCTGGGGAGAGGGTGGTGTCGCTCATGTCGCTCCTTGTGACGGGCCGCAGGTGCACGGCTTCTCGGACGATTCTACCGCCGCACACGCTGTGAGGCTCAGAGTTCGGTGGCATTCATCCGAGCCAGGAGCAGAGCCTCGCTCGCGACGGCACGGCGGAACGTGTCCAGGTGCAGCGACTCGTTCGGGCTGTGGGCCCGCGAGTGGGGGTCTTCGACACCGGTCACCAGGATCTGCGCGGCGGGAAATTCCCGCACCAGATCCGCGATGAAGGGGATGGATCCGCCCACGCCGAGGTCGACCGGAGCGACTCCGTAGCCATCGCGCATCGCGTCACGGGTCAACGCCACGGCCCACCCGCCCGTGTCGACCAGGAAGCCGTCGCCGAGATCGACGTCGGAGAACGTGAGCTCCGCACCGAACGGTGCATGGGCGCGGAGGTGGGCTTCGAGGGCCTCGTAGGCTTCCTGCCCCGTTTGGCCCGGTGCGACACGAGCACTGATCACCACGGTGACCTCGGGAAGGAGCGTGTTGGAAGCTGCGGCGACGGTCGTGGAGTCGATACCGATGACGGTGACCGCGGGCTTGTTCCAGATCCGGCTGAGGATCGTCCCGTTGCCGATCGGCGTGGTGGCGGGAAGCAGTCCGGCCTCATCCCGCAGCGTCGCCTCGGTGTAGTCCGGAGTGGCCGCATCGCGCGCGGTCATTCCCTCGACCGCGACCGCCCCGTCCTCATCCCAGAGCGTCGCGAGCAGCGTGACGGTGGCCATCATCGCGTCGGGCACCGCACCGCCGAACATCCCCGAGTGCGACGCGTGGTCGAGTGTGCGCACACGCAGCGTGAAGCGCGCGTTGCCGCGCAGCGAGACCGTGAGTCCCGGCGTCACGGAGTCCCAGTTGCCGGAGTCCGCCACGACGATCGCGTCTGCGCGCAGAGCCTCCTTGTTGTCGGAGAGGAACTGCGCGAAGGAGCGGGAACCGTACTCCTCCTCCCCCTCGATGAACATCGCGATACCCAGGTCGAGATCGTCCCCGAGGACCTCGCTGACCGCCCGGATCGACGCGATGTGCGCCATGACCCCCGCTTTGTCGTCCGCCGCACCACGCCCGTAGAGACGTCCGTCCCGCACCGTCGGCTCGAACGGCGGCGTCTCCCACAGGGCGTCGTCCCCTGGAGGCTGCACGTCGTGGTGCGCGTAGAGGAGGATCGTCGGCTTCCCGTTCCGCGCCGCACGGGTGGCGAGGACCGCCGGCTGCCCCTGCTCGTCGGTGCCGGGGATCGCTGCGCGCAGCACACGGACCTCATCGAAGACACCGGTGTCCTCGGCCAGTGACGCGACAGCGGCCGCGCTGCGCTCCAGTTGCGTCTGATCGAACGCCGGCCATGCCATCCCGGGGATCCGCACGAGGTGTCCGAGATCCGACAGCGCAGCAGGGATTCCGGTGGCCACGGCTTCGAGAACGGCGGCATCGGGCTCAGGGGGAAGAACAGGAGGGGTCATGCGAGTAATCTTAAGGTGATCCCCCGCCAGCGAACCGAGGAACTCCGTGTCCACTAACCCCGCCTCCCCTTCGACGAACGACGACGCCTCCGAGACGACTGCCGTCGGCAAGGGGCGCGCGACGCCGACCCGCGCGGAGCAGGAGGCAGCACGTCGCCGCCCCCTGGTCGCCAACACCAAAGAGGCGAAGGCGGCTGCCAAAGCCGAGCTCAACGAGCGTCGCGCTCGCGCCCAGGCCGGCATGGCCGCCGGCGAGGAGAAGTACCTCCCGGTCCGCGACAAGGGCCCGCAGCGCCGCTGGGTGCGCGACTACGTGGACGCGGGGTGGCACCCGGCCGAGTTCGTGATGGGCGTCATGGTGCTGGTCATCCTCGCCTCGCTCCTGCCGACGAACATGATGATCTCGTTCTACGCCTACATCGTCATGATGGGGTATCTCGTGATCGCGATCGGCGGCATGGTGCTGCTCGGGATGCGGGTCAAGCGGAAGGCCGCAGCGAAGTTCGGCAAGGAGCGCCTCGAGCGCGGCCTCGGCTGGTACGCCGCGATGCGCGCGCTGCAGATGCGCTTCATGCGACTGCCGAAGCCGCAGGTCAAGCGCGGCCAGTACCCCGACTGACCAGCCCCCTGTTGATCTCGCGGCCCCAGAACGGACCGCGGTACAGGAATCCCGTGTAACCCTGCACGAGAGTGGCACCGGCCTGCAGACGCTCCTGCACATCGGCCGGAGTCTCGACTCCACCGACCGCGATCACGCAGAACTCTGCCGGTACGGCGTCACGCACGATCCGGAGCACTTCGAGCGAGCGCTTCTTCAGCGGCGCCCCCGACAGTCCGCCCGCGCCCGCGGCTTCGATCGACGCCGCGTCCGTGAGCAGTCCGTCTCGACTGATCGTGGTGTTGTGCGCGATGATTCCGGCGAGCCCCTCGGCCACGGCCAACTCCGCGATGGCGGTGATCTCGTCATCCGGAAGATCCGGAGCGATCTTGACGAGCAGCGGCGTGGACCCCGATGCTTCCTTGACCGCCCGGAGCAACGGTGCCAGCGTCTCCACTGCCTGCAGCCCGCGCAGTCCCGGGGTGTTCGGCGAGGACACGTTCACCGCGAGGTAGTCGGCCAGCGGGGCGAGGCGGGTTGCCGAGGCCACGTAGTCGGCGGTCGCATCTTCGACGTCCACGATGCGGCTCTTGCCGATGTTGACGCCGATCACCATGTCCGGTGCGCCACGGCGCAGTCGAGCGAGGCGACGGGCGACCGCATCAGCGCCGTCGTTGTTGAAGCCCATCCGGTTGACGACGGCGCGGTCCGCCAACAGACGGAACAGACGCGGCTTGGGATTCCCCTCCTGCGGGATCGCCGTCACGGTACCGATCTCCACGTGGCCGAACCCGAGTGCCGCCAGTCCGCGGACACCGACGGCGTTCTTGTCGAAACCGGCCGCGATGCCGAAGGGCGACGGGAAGCTGAGTCCGAGTGCGTCGACGCGCAAGGACGGATCCGGCGCGGTCAGGGCACGGGTCGCCCAGGAGAACGGCGGCACTCCGAGGACGCGGATCACCGCCATGCCGGCGTGATGGGTGAACTCGGGATCGAAGCGCGAGAGGACAGCGCGGAAGAGCAGCGGATACATCCCTGCCAGATTACCGCTCCTCGGCCTCCTGCTTCGTGTGGTCGGCGCGGAGGTCGGTGATCGCCGCCTCGAAATCCTCGAGCGAGTCGAACGCCTGGTAGACGCTGGCGAAGCGGAGGAATGCGACCTCATCGAGATCACGCAGCGGACCGAGGATGGCCAGACCGATCTCGTTCGTGTCGAGCTGCGACACCCCCGTCTGGCGAACAGCCTCCTCCACGCGCTGCGCGAGGATGGCGAGATCGGCCTCGGTCACCGGCCGCCCCTGACACGCCTTGCGCACGCCGGAGATGACCTTCTCCCGGCTGAAAGGCTCCATCACGCCGGAACGCTTGATGACGTTGAGGCTCGCCGTCTCGGTGGTCGTGAAACGACCCCCGCACTCCGGGCACTGACGACGCCGCCTGATCGAGAGCCCGTCGTCACTCGTGCGGGAATCGATGACGCGGGAGTCGGGATGACGGCAGAAGGGGCAGTGCATCTGACCGATCCTACGCGGTGAAGCGCGCCTCGATCGCCTCACCGTGCGCCGGCAGCGCCTCGGACTCGGCGAGTGCGACGACCCCCGCTCGGACAGCGGCCAGTGCGGCCCTGTCGTAGGAGATCACCTGCTGAGGACGCAGGAACGTGTACGCGCCGAGTCCCGGTGCATACCGCGCCTGACCGCCGGTCGGGAGCACGTGGTTGCTCCCCGCCATGTAGTCCCCCAGGCTCACCGGCGTCTGGTCTCCGACGAAGACCGCTCCGGCGCTCGTGAAGGCCGACGCGGCGCTCTCGGCATCGGCGAGGTGGAGTTCGAGGTGCTCGGGCGCGTAGGCGTTGCTGAACGCGGTCGCCATGGCGCGATCGTCGACGAGGACGATCGCCGACTGCGGTCCTCCCAAGGACGCGGCGACACGCTCGCTGTGACGGGTGAGGACGGAGATCCGCTCGACTTCGGTGGCGACGCGTGCAGCGAGCTCCGCGGCGTCCGTGACCAGTACCGCGGATGCCTGTTCGTCGTGCTCCGCCTGGCTCACGAGGTCGGCGGCGATGAGGCGCGGATCGGCATCGGCATCGGCGACGACCAGGATCTCGGTCGCGCCGGCCTCCGAGTCCGTCCCGACGACGCCGGCGACCGCGCGCTTGGCGGAGGCGACGTAGTTGTTGCCTGGCCCGGAAACGACGTCGACGGGGTCGAGCCCGAGCGAGGCGACACCGTGCGCGAACGCGCCGATCGCCCCCGCTCCGCCCATCGCATAGACCTCGGTCACGCCCAGCAGGGCAGCCGCGGCGAGGATCGTCGGGTGGATTCGCCCTCCCTGGTCCGCCTGCGGCGGCGATGCCAATGCGATCTGCTCCACACCTGCCACCTGAGCCGGCACGACGTTCATGATCACGCTGGACGGGTAGACCGCTTTCCCACCGGGGATGTACACACCCACGCGGTGGACGGGCTGCCAGCGCTGCGTGATGACGGCGCCGTCGCCGATGCGGGTGACCTGCGAAGCCGGCACCTGGGCTGCGGAGGCCAGTCGCACGCGGCGGATCGCCTCCTCGAGAGCGGTACGCACTTCGGGGGCGAGGTCGGCCAGCGCCTCGTCGATGTGCGCGGCAGGAACCCGGACGGAGTGTCCGGCGACCCGGTCGAAGCGTTCCGCCTGCTCACGGAGAGCGGCCTCACCGCGGTCGCGGACGTCGTCGACGAGGCGGGCGGCGGTGTCGAGCGCCTCGGCACGCGCCTGTGTGGCTCGCGGTACGGCGGCGAGCATGTCAGCGGGCGAGAGCTCGCGCCCCCGCAGATCGATCGTGCGCATTTCAGCCTTTCGTGATGTCGGAGATGTCGTGGAGGTAGCCGATCCGCCCGTCGTCATGTCGCACGACGTAGGCACCTCCACGGTCTTCGATCACGAGCGCCCAGGCATTCGGGCCGATGCGGAACAACGCGTCGCCGCGCTCGTCGTGGACGTCACGCTCAGAGGGCGCGAGGATCCAGAACGGCTGCGCGACCGGAGTCGACTCGCGCGGATTCGTCGCATCGAGGTCCGCGTCTGCGAAACCCTCCACGATCGGAGCTTCCGTGTCGTCGGGGACGACAGCTGTCTCGTATGTCGCAGCGGTCTCGAGGAGGGACTCGATGCTCCCGGTGTCCGAGACGATCTCGGGCTCCTGCCCCCGAGAACGCCGAGAGTACGTGGGCACGTACTCCTCGTCGTCCGTGCCGGGCACGGTGCCGATGTCACCACCGGACGCGTGTGCCGTGAGGGGCACCTGCGCGGCGAGGTCGGCGCGCTCGACCTCGTCCGTGGCCTGGCTCCCGGAATCCCGGCTGTCGGCGTCTGGGACCGGAGGAAGCGCGGAGGCATCCACGCTCACATCCGTCCGGTCGCCGTCGGTGGCGGCCTGCGGCTCGGGCTCCGTGACGACCGGTTCGGGTCGCGGTCGCGCGATGACGGGGCGAACCGGGTTGGCGTTGCGGTGGGCGAGGGTGACCAGACGTCCGTGGAAGTCCTCTTTCAGCCCCGGGATGAGTGGAGCGAACACCGTGAGCACGACCAGAGCCAGAGCGGCGACGGCCATCACCACGCCGCTCCACGGAAGCGACCAGAACCCGGTGGCGATCAGCCCGGAGATCGTGAGCCACACGTTCCCGGCCCAGACGACGGCTGCGACCGAGAAGGCCACAGAGGCGAACTGGTCGATGCCGAGCGACCCTACGCGACGGATACCGTCCGGCGAGAAACGACGGAGCACGAGCAGGAACACGGCGACCGTGGGGAGACCCACCGGAAGGATCCACTGGATTCCGACGCCCCAGAGCGAGGCGCCCCCGGCCAGCGGGAAGAACGACACGACGAAGGAGACCAGCCACACGCTGACGATGAGCAGCTCACGGAGGGTGAATCCGAGGATCCCGTACTCCGGAGTCACCTCGTCGTCGTAGAGGACACCGTCGTCATCGCTGAAGTCCGCATCTTCGACACCCGGCTCAGGGAGTTCCGTGCTCATGCGTGGTCCTTTCGTCACCGTGCTCGACGGGGGGATTCGTCGTGCTGCCGACGGCTCATGATCCTACCCGCTCACCCCAGACAGGTGGGTCCGAGAAGGGACTTGAGGTCACCGAAGAGGTCTGCCGAGACCTTCACCGGCATGGGCACCTCGAAGACCTTCGCAGTGCCGCCTCGGTGCACGCGGAGCAGAACCTCCGTGTCGCCGTTGTGCCGACGCAGGACCTCGGCGAGCTCACCCATCACCCGCTCGGTGGCACGTTGCTCCGCCAAGACCAACGACAGTGGCCCTGCGGCGTCGAACGAGCCGATGTCGGGCGCGAACGCGGACTGCGCATGCAGGTTGAGGCCGTCATCACGACGGGACACGCGCCCGCGCACGGCGAGGATCGCGTCCTGTTGCAAGGTGTGCTGGAACTCGGTGTACGTCTTGCCCATGAACATCACGGTGACCTCGCCGTTGAAGTCCTCGACCGTGATCATGCCGTACGGATTACCGCTCGCCTTGGCCACGCGGTGCTGCACGCTGGTCACGAGGCCCGCCACGGTCACCTGATCGCCGTCCTGCAGGTCTTCGGAGTTGTTGAGGTCATGGATCGAGATCGACGCATGCTTCGCGAGCGGCACCTCGAGCCCGGCCAGCGGGTGATCGGAGACGTACAGGCCGAGCATCTCCCGCTCGAAGGCGAGCTTGTCCTTCTTGACCCACTCGGGGCGGGCCGGCACCTTGGCCGGAGCGGCCTCTTCCATGCCGTCGTAGAGACTGTCGAAGTCGAACCCGATCGCGCCCTGTGCCTCGTTGCGCTTGCGGTCGACGGCTGCCTCGACCGCGTCTTCGTGCACTTCCATGAGCGCTCGGCGGGTGTCGCCCATCGAATCGAAGGCGCCGGCCTTGATCAGGGACTCCACGGTGCGCTTGTTCGAGACATGCAGCGGCACGGTGTCGAGGAAGTGGTGGAACGAGGTGAACCGCTCCCCCTTGCGCGCCTGCACGATCCCTTCGACGACGTTGCTGCCGACGTTGCGCACAGCGCCGAGGCCGAAGCGGATGTCGTCTCCGACGGCCGCGAAGAAGTTGATCGAGTCCGAGACGTCGGGCGGAAGGACTTTGATCCCCATGCGACGGCACTCGTTCAGGTACAGGGCCATCTTGTCCTTGGAGTCGCCCACGCTGGTGAGCAACGCCGCCATGTACTCGGCGGGATAGTGCGCCTTGAGGTATGCGGTCCAGTACGACACGAGTCCGTACGCCGCGGAGTGGGCCTTGTTGAAGGCGTAGTCCGAGAAGGGCAGCAGGATGTCCCACAGCGCCTTGATCGCGTCCTCGCCGAAGCCGCGCTCCTTCATCCCGCCCGCGAAGCCCTCGTACTGCTTGTCGAGCTCCGACTTCTTCTTCTTGCCCATCGCGCGACGGAGGATGTCTGCTTGTCCGAGGCTGAAGCCGGCGACGGCCTGAGCGATGGCCATGACCTGCTCCTGGTAGATGATGAGTCCGTACGACTCCTCCAGGATCTCCGCGAGCGGCGCTTCGAGCTCGGGATGGATGGGGGTGATCTCCTGCACCCCGTTCTTGCGCAGTGCGTAGTTGGTGTGCGAGTTCGCGCCCATCGGGCCCGGGCGATACAGGGCGATGAGGGCCGAGATGTCACCGAAGTTGTCCGGCTTCATCAGGCGCATCAGCGAACGCAGCGGCGGACTGTCGAGTTGGAAGACGCCCAGGGTGTCTCCGCGCGCGAGCAGCTGATACACACCCGGGTCGTCGAGACCGAGGTGCTCGAGGTCGAGTTCTTCGCCCCGGTTCGTCCGGATGTTGTCGAGCGCATCGGAGATGATCGTGAGGTTGCGCAGCCCGAGGAAGTCCATCTTGATCAGCCCGAGCGACTCGCACGACGGGTAGTCGAACTGCGTGACGATCTGGCCGTCCTGCTCGCGCCTCATGATCGGGATGATGTCGAGCAGCGGATCGGACGACATGATCACGCCGGCGGCGTGGACGCCCCACTGACGCTTCAGCCCTTCGAGACCGAGAGCGCGGTCGAAGACGGTCTTGGCCTCCGGGTCGGTCTCGATCAGCGTGCGGAACTCGCTCGCTTCCTTGTACCGGGGGTGCGCCGAGTCGAACATGCCGTCCAGGGGCATGTCCTTGCCCATCACGGGCGGCGGCATCGCCTTCGTGAGGCGCTCCCCCATGCTGAAGGGGAACCCGAGGACGCGCCCCGCGTCCTTCAGCGCCTGCTTCGACTTGATCGTGCCGTAGGTGACGATCTGGGCGACGCGCTCGGATCCGTACTTCTCGGTGACGTATTCGATGACCTCGCCGCGGCGACGATCATCGAAGTCGACGTCGAAGTCGGGCATCGAGACACGGTCGGGGTTGAGGAAGCGCTCGAAGATCAGACCGTGCTCGAGCGGGTCGAGGTCGGTGATCCGCATCGCGTAGGCGACCATCGACCCGGCACCCGAACCACGGCCGGGACCGACACGGATGCCGTTGTCTTTGGCCCAGTTGATGAAGTCCGCGACGACGAGGAAGTAGCCGGGGAAGCCCATCTGCAGGATGATGCCGGTCTCGTACTCGGCCTGCTTGCGCACCTTGTCGGGGATGCCACCGGGGTACCGGTAGTGCAGGCCCGCCTCGACCTCCTTGATGAGCCAGCTGTCCTCGGTCTCACCGTCGGGGACCGGGAAGCGCGGCATGTAGTTCGCCGAGGTGTCGAACTCGACCTCGCAGCGCTCGGCGATCAGGAGCGTGTTGTCGCAGGCCTCGGGGTGATCGCGGAACAGCTGCCGCATCTCGGCGGCGGTCTTGATGTAGTAGCCGTCGCCGTCGAACTTGAACCGGTTCGGATCGTCCATGGTGGAACCCGACTGCACGCACAGCAGAGCCTCGTGAGCGTCGGCCTCGTGCTGGTGCGTGTAGTGCGAGTCGTTGGTCGCGACGAGCGGGATGTTGAGGTCTTTCGCGAGGCGGAGCAGGTCGGTCATCACCCGTCGCTCGATGGAGAGACCGTGGTCCATGATCTCGGCGAAGTAGTTCTCCTTGCCGAAGATGTCCTGGAACTCTGCAGCCGCCGCGCGTGCCGCGTCGTACTGCCCCAGCCGCAGTCGCGTCTGGATCTCGCCGGAGGGGCATCCTGTGGTCGCGATGATGCCCTTGCCGTAGGTCTGGAGCAGCTCGCGGTCCATGCGGGGCTTGAAGTAGTAACCCTCCATGCTCGACCGGGAGCTGATCCGGAAAAGGTTGTGCATGCCCGCGGTGCTCTGGCTCCACATCGTCATGTGGGTGTACGCGCCCGAGCCGGAGACGTCGTCGCTCTTCTGGTCCGGTGAGCCCCACTGCACGCGCGTCTTGTCGCTGCGGTGCGTGCCCGGGGTCATGTATGCCTCGAGCCCGATGATGGGCTTGATACCCGCGTTCCGCGCCGCGTTGTAGAACTCGAATGCCGCGAAGGTGTTGCCGTGATCGGTCACCGCGATGGCCGGCATCCCGTATTCGGCGGCTGCCTGGGTCATCGCATTGATCTTCGCCGCACCGTCCAGCATGGAGTACTCGCTGTGCACGTGCAGGTGGACGAAGGAGTCGGATGCCATGCCTTCGAGTCTAGGGCGGAGCCCCGACACCGGAGGTCGGCGCCGGGGCTCCGTCGAGGTTCCCTCACGGCAGTGAATCGACGACGCCTAACTCCGAAAGTCATGTAGGAATTGGGACGTCAGCCTCTCGCTCTGTCTGTGGTCACGCTTTCTTCGACGATCTCTGTGCCGTCCCCAGGTCGAGCCTCATCAGCACCCGCGGGAACCCGTCGAGCACGGAACCCGTATCCGCGGCCTTCACGAATCCTGCACTCTCGAAGAGCGCTCGCGTGCCGACGTACGCCATCGTCAGATTCACCTTCTCGCCCCCGTTGTCGACCGGATATCCCTCGATGGCGGGCGCGCCGCGCTCCGTCGCATATGCGACAGCACCGTCGATCAGCGCATGGGAGATGCCCTGCTTCCGGTACCCGGGGCGTACCCGGAAACACCACAGCGACCAGACGTCGAGGTCATCGATCTGCGGGATGAGCCGATTGCGGGCGAAGCTCGTCTCGCGCCGCGGATGCAGTGCCGCCCAGCCGACAGGCTCGTCGTCGAGATAGGCGATCACGCCGGGGGGAGGGTCCTCCTGGCACAGCTCGCGCACCCGGTCGGCGCGGGCCGGGCCCTTGAGCACAAGGTTCTCCTTGTTGCCGATGCGATAGCTCAGGCAGAAGCACACGTTCGACGTCGGCTTCTTCGGCCCGACGAGGGTTGCGACGTCGTCGAACACGGTTGCAGGACGAACCTCGATGCTCATGCGCTCAGTGTCGCGCACCACACCGACATCGGGCCGGCGCAGCGCCGACTATTCGCCGCGCAGGACGTCCAACGCGTGGCGGAAGTCTGCCGGATAGGGCGACTCGAACTGCACCCAGTCCCCCGTCGCCGGGTGCGCGAACGCGAGCTGATGTGCGTGCAGCCACTGACGTGTGAGCCCGAGCCGGGTTGACATCGTGGGGTCGGCGCCGTACAGCGGATCGCCGACGCACGGATGCCGATGAGCAGCCATGTGCACGCGGATCTGATGCGTGCGCCCCGTCTCGAGATGGATCTCGAGGAGCGAAGCGCCCGGAAAAGCTTCGAGCGTCTCGTAGTGGGTCACCGAGGGCTTCCCGTCGGGAACGACGGCGAACTTCCAGGAGTGGTTCGGATGGCGCCCGATGGGCGCGTCGATCGTTCCCGCCAGCGGATCAGGATGCCCCTGCACGACCGCGTGATAGACCTTCTCGACCGTACGGTCCTTGAACGCCTGCTTCAGCGTCGTGTACGCCTGCTCGGACTTCGCCACGACCATGAGACCGCTCGTGCCGACGTCCAGCCGGTGCACGATCCCCTGACGCTCGGCGGCACCGCTCGTCGCGACGCGGAATCCGGCGGCCTCGAGTGCGCCGACGACGGTGGGGCCCTCCCACCCGACGGACGGATGCGCGGCCACGCCCGTGGGCTTGTCGACCACGATGATGTCGTCGTCGTCGTACACGACCCCGAGCCCGGGAACCGCGATCGGAATGACTCGCGGCGCCTCCTTCGGCGCCCAATCGACTTCGAGCCAGCCACCACCGCGCAAGCGGTCAGACTTGTCGAGCGTCACGCCGTCCAGACGGACTCCGCCGGCCGCGGCGACATCCGCAGCGAAGGTGCGGGAGAAACCCATCAGCTTCGCGAGCGCGGCATCCACCCGCGTGCCGTCCAGGCCGTCAGGAACCGGCAGAGATCGGGACTCCACGTCAGCGGCCTTCCGATGCGGGAGCCGCATCCTCCGAAGGTGCGTCATCGTCGCCCGCGTCCACCTCGTCCGCGTCCGTCTCTGTCGCCGCCTCGGCGGCGATCGCCGCAGCTTCTGCCTCTTCCTCGGTCTCGACCACCGCGTGATCGCGCTCGCGCGTACCGTCGAAGCGCAGGCCGAAGACCACGAGCAGGGCCACCGAGATCATGCCGGTGACGATGAAGATGTCCGCGACGTTGAAGATGGCCGGCATCATCCACGGCATCGAGATCATGTCGACGACATGTCCCACCGGGAACCCGGGCTCCCGGAACAGTCGATCGGTGAGGTTGCCGAGCACGCCGCCGAGCAGGCAGCCGAGGACCACTGCCCACAGCCGGGACTTGAGCCCGAACGCCTTCCAGATGATGATCGACGCGACGACCGCGAGGGCGATCGTGAAGATCCAGGTGACCTCGGAACCGAGCGAGAACGCCGCGCCGGGGTTGCGGACGTAGTACAGCTGAAGGAACTCACCGAGAACCGGGACCGGTACCTGCAGCGGCAGGTTCTCGATCGTGAGGTACTTCACAAACTGATCGGCGGCCAGTACGAGCGCTGCGAGGATCGCAACGATCGCACCGGCCGCCGACCGACGAAGGGGACGACGTCCTGACAAGAGGGCGCCTTACAGACCGATCGCGGAGACCGGCGTGGAGTCCGTGGACGCCGACTTCTCGTCGAGCTCGCGGAGCTGGCCTTCGATGTATCCGCGCAGCTGCGAGCGGTAGTCGCGCTCGAAGTTGCGGAGTTCGGTGATGCGAGCCTCGAGCGTGTTGCGCTCGCGCTCCAGGCGTGCCGACTCCTCGCGCTGCTTGGCCTCGGCCTCCGTGCGGATCCGGGCAACCTCGGTCTCGGCCTCGGCGATGAGCGCGTTGCGCTTCGCCTCACCCTCGGCGACGTGCTCGTCGTGCAGACGCTGTGCGAGCTCGATGATGCCGGCGGTCGCGGTCGCGGAACCGGTCGGAGCAGGCTCTGCGGGAACCTCGGCCACGGGAGCCGGAGTCTCGGGCGCCGCAGGTGCCGCGGCCGGAGCGGCGGCCTCGGGGGCCTCGCCGGACTCGTAAGCGGCCAGCTTGGCCTTCAGCTCGACGTTCTCTTCGAGAGCCTTGCGCCACTCGATGACGATCTCGTCGAGGAAGTCGTCGACCTCATCCGGGTCGAAGCCGTCCTTGAAGCGGACGTGCTGGAACTGCTTGGTGACGACGTCATCCGGGGTAAGTGCCATGAGTGGCTCCTCTTTCGATGAGTACGAATGCCAGTATCGATGTATGGCGTGGTCGTGATGTGGCGCGAACCCGGGGCGCGCACCTGGGTGCCAGCATAGCCCCCGCGCCTCAGCGCCGCGATGTCACGACACCCAGAGAACACGAAGTCCGCGTGGCCGATCCGGGCGGATCGCCGGAAGTTCAGCGGATGAACAGCCGCACGATGTTCATCAGGACCAGCACGATCAACAGGGTGAGCGTGAACCCGAAATCGAGCGACAGGGAACCGATCCGCAAAGGCGGGATGAGCCGCCGGAAGAACCGGATGGGCGGATCCGTGACCGTGTAGACAGCCTCAGCGGCGACCAGACCGAACCCCTTGGGACGCCACTCCCGATTGAAGAGGGGGATGTAGTCCAGGATGAGGCGTGCGAAGAGCACGAAGATGTAGAGCAGCAGCACCAGATGAACGATGCTCGCTGCGACGGAGACCAACTCCACGAGCTACGACTGGTCGAAGCCCGCAGACTCAGCGTCTGCGTGCGCGATGCCCCCGTGGCCCGAAACGGCGATGTTCTCCGGCGAGAGCAGGAACACCTTCGAGGTGACCCGCTCGATGCGGCCGTACAGGCCGAGGGAGAGTCCGCTCGCGAAGTCGATGAGACGGCGCGCGTCGGCATCGCTCATCTGGGAGAGGTTGATGATGACCGGGACGCCCTCGCGGAAGCTCTCCGCGATCAGCTGAGCGTCGCGGTACTGCTTGGGGTGGACGGTGAGGATCTCGTTCACGGCTCCTGCAGAGGGCTGGCGGACGGCGACGGGACGACGGAGGGGCGTGACGGGAGCCGGAGCCGGCTCTTCGCGCTCGCGGTCGCGCTCGCGGTGAGCGCGCGCAGGAGCCTGCGCCTCCTCCTCGTAGACTTCTTCCTCGTCGGCGAGGCCGAGATACACCATGGTCTTCTTCAGCGGGTTACCCATCGTGTCCTCCGGTTCGAACGTTTGGGGCTGGTCTTTTCACAGGTTAACCCCGGTCGGGCCGGGGGCCGGTGATTGCGGAGCCGATCCGCAGGTGTGTCGCGCCGGCGTCGATCGCCTCCACGAAGTCGCCGGTCATCCCGGCGGAGATCCACGATGCGGAGGGCTGAACGGCGCGGACGCCCTCAGCGACGGCACGCAAGCGCGCGAATGCAGCGCCGGGTTCCTCATCCAGTGGCGCGACCGCCATGACGCCCCGCAGACGGAGCGATGGCAGCGCCAGCACATGCTCGGCGAGTGCGACGGCATCAGCGGGTGCCACTCCCCCTCGACCAGGATCGTCGGTGAGGTTGACCTGTACGAGCACGTCGAGGAGGCCATCGTCCTGGGCCGCGCGGTCCAGCGCGTCGGCGAATCGGCCTCGGTCGACGGAATGCACGACGTCGGCGCTGCGCCGGATGGCCGCGGCCTTGTTCGTCTGCCCCTGACCGATGAAGTGCCAGGTCAGGTCGAGGGCTGCGAGTTCCGCCTGCTTCGCCGACAGTTCCTGTTGCCGGTTCTCTCCCACGTCGCGCACGCCGAGCGCGCGCAGTTCACGGACCAGAGACGCCGGATGGAACTTCGTCACGACGATGCGGGTGAGCTCCGCCGGATCCCGCCCCGCGGCGCGCGCGGCGACGGCGATGCGCTCGTCGATCGCCGTCAG